>NZ_JBSFOK010000008.1:0-233922 GCF_053587635.1 Streptomyces sp. NPDC003635
GGGCCGTACCCATGGCCCGGCCGGGCCGGCTGTGCAGGGCGAGCGACGTACTGACGCTCGTGATGGCCGGCCGCGACCCGGCCGACGATGACGGAGACCCGGCGTGAATCATGCTGACAGCCCATCAACCGCAACGCCACCAGTGGACATCGCCACGATGCGCGCGAGCATCGCCCTGATCCTCCCACCCGACGTGACCCCCACCGACGCCGCCACCCTGGATACGCTCACCGGTTTGCTGCGCGGCCACATGGAGCTGGTCATCCCGGAGATCGAGCAACTGGCGGTACGGCTGCCCGAGGATGACGTGCCCCGCTACTGCGCACTCGCCTGCACCGGCGAAGCCCGCAGAAAACTGAACGCCGTACGCGGAGCGGGGACATACGACGCCATGGTCCACGCCCGCAAGCTCGCACGATCGCTACTGGCACTTTGCGACCACTACGACACCCTCACGGACGTCCGGATGTGCCTGGCCTGCAACCGGCCCATCCACAACGGGCAGACCAACCGGCCGTACTCCAAAGTCGGCCCCTCGGCGGGAGCCGGCGGCTCCGGACAGATCCACGACCACTGAGCCAAATCCACCTGAGTCAATGATGCTGCCCGCGCTGTCCGGTCCCAGGCCCCTCGCGACCTCCGGACCCAGGAACGGCCCTCTCGTCGGTGGGGGCAGGCATCCCGGGGAAGGCGCTACTGGTCCTCCCTCGTGAAGGTGCCGAGACCGGTCGTGTCGAGGTTCTCGACCTTCACCTTGTCTGCGCGTCCGCCGGACCCGATGGTGAAGGTCACGCCGGACAGGCCGACGGCGTTCTCCCCGGTGGTGCTGTAACTGAAGGTGTCGCCGTCGTAGTGGGTCAAGGTGAACCGTTGCTTCTTGGGGCCGAGTTGCATGGTGAGTTTGTCGCCCTGGGTGCTGACGGTCATCGGGCCGTAGTACTCATTGGCGTACGTTCCGGTGTAGGCGCTGTTCGCCTTGGCGGGTGTGGGCGAGGCCGGAGGCTCGCTGTAGTCGACCGGTGAGCGTTCCCCCTCCGCCGCCTGCTTGAAGATCGGCCCGAGGAACGTCAGCCAGTCGACGGTCGGACCGCCTGTCTGCACGGTGTCGAGGAATGTGGTGGCGATCGCCTCGGGTACGCCGATGGGCTCGCCGTTGGTCAGGACGACAATGCCGAGTTCCTCCGAGGGCAGCAACGAGACGTGGGTGGCCGCGCCCAGCGCGAAGGCGCCGGAGTGACCGAGCTTCAGCCTGCCTTGGTCGTCGTAGCTCACGTTCCAGCCGAGCCCGTAGAACCCGGCCCTGCCCGCGGGCGCGTGCGGCGGCTCGGAGACGATGTGCGGCAGGTGGGTCTGCTCCAGCGCGTCGGTGTCGACGAGCTTTCGCCCCTCGAATTCGCCGTTGCCCAGTTGCAGGCGCAGCCACTTCGTCATGTCCTGGACCGTGGAGCTGGCGCCGCCCGCCGGGCTCTGGGCGTCCGCGTCGCGGACGTACTCGGCCTGCCAGGTGTCGCCTTTCCTCACATGCAGGGCGGCCTTGTTGGCCGCCTTCTCGTAGTCGGCGAAGGAAGAACTGGTGGAGTCCATGCCGAGCGGCTCGTACAGCTTCTCGGCGGACAGCTCCTCCCAACTGGTGCCCGCCGCCTGCGCGGTGGCGACGGCGGCTTCGGTCAGCCCGAAGTTGGTGTACGCGTAGTGGGCGCGGAAGGGGGCCAACGGTTGGTCGCGAAGGTGGTCCAGGATGTACGAGCGGTCGTAGCCGAGGTCCTCCAGGAGGTCTCCGGCGTGGTCGGGCAGTCCGCTGCGATGCGAGAACAGGTCGGCCAGCGTCACATGGCGGGTGACCCATGGATCCTTCAGGGCGAAGCCGGAGCTGTGCTCGACGACCGGGTCGTCCCAGCCGACGGTCTCCTCGCCCACGGCCGCCGCGACCACTGTGGACGCGAGGGGCTTCGAGACCGAGGCGAGCTGGAAGACGGTGTCCGGGCCGACCTTGTCCTTCGTGCCTGCCTTCCGCAGGCCGAACCCCTTCTGGTAGACCACCTCGTCGTCGTACACCACACCCACGGCGACTCCGGGCACTCCGGTGCGGCGCATGACGTCCTCTACGACGTCGTCCAGCTGGTCCACCGCGGTGTCGACCTTGGCCCGGGTGAGCTGGGCCGGTGGCTGCGCGGGTGGGACGGTGGGCAGGGGCGACGTCGCGGCGGCCGCACGGCCGGCGGCGGTGGTGTCGGCATCAGCATCGGAATCGGCACCGGTACAGCCGACGGCCAGCGCTGCGACCAGGCCCAGTGCCGCGGCGGTGTGGAGGGGGCGGCTGCATGCGCTGTCGAGTCGGGGCATGTTCTCCATGGAAATCCCTCCGCCGATGCCTGTCGTGCCTGGGCGGCTGTTCGGGGGACGGTTCGGCGTACGCCGTCGGCCTGACGAGTCGGGTTCGAGCCCTCGGTGGGCCGGACGCCTGACGGTGTCGTACGACGACGGGCTGGGCCTGTGATGCCGACAGTGCCCCGGGACCCGGACTCCGACCGGCTGTGACCGGGGTGCCGTGCCTTCCGGGCTCAGCCGGTGGACTCCCTCTGCTGTCGCCACTCACGAGGCCAGTTCCCGGACGGAGGCGGGGGCCCGGTGACCCCCAGTTCGCGCCGGGCGCAGGTGTAGAACGCATCGCGCCTCTGACTCACCCGCTGCGAATCGCGGGTCCCCCCTCCGCGTCGTGGCGCGGCTCTCGTACATGGAACCCCCGCGTCCAGATCGCCTCGTGCCATGACCGCGCCGCCGCGACGGTCTCGGCCTCGCCCACCAGCAGTACGGACTCCCAGGTGACGGCCCGGCGTGCCTCCTGACCTCGATCCAGAAACACGCGACCCCCTCAGTCACCGGCCTCGAGGTCGTCGTTCTACCAGATCTTCCTTAACCGGCAACGGAGTTACGCCGGCCGCCTCGGTACGTCGCCGCAGGCGGACGTCGACCGATCAGGCCTACTGGGTGCGCGGCGTCACCGCCGCTGTCACAGTAAGGAGTGTCCGGCACCGAGGGGGTGGTGTGGTGGCTCAGGCCACGAGCATGCAGGAACTCATCCGGCGCCGACGGCAGGCCGGCTTCGTCGGCCGGAGCGATGAAATCAGCGATTTCCGCGAGAACTTCGCGGCAGCTGACGACCAACGACGGTTCCTGTTCAGCGTCTACGGTGACGCGGGCGTGGGGAAGACGCTCCTGACCGAACAGTTCCAGCGTGTGGCAAGGGAAGAGACCGGAGCACTCACGGCGCGAGCCGACGAGACCTCGGACGGCTTGGCCTCCACGCTGGAGACGCTGGTGAGCCAGCTGGCGCCGAAGGGCGCGTCGAAGGCCTTCGACAAGGCACTCGCGGCTCACCGCCAGCAATTGCGGGACGCCCAGAACGTTGCGGATCTGGCAGCGGAGGGGCCCTCCTCGGCGGGTCGGATCGCGGCTGGGGTCGGGCTCGCCGTGGCACAGAGCCTGCCTGTCGTCGGCCCCCTGGCGAGCGCGGTGTCGGCAGAGGAGGTGAGTCAGGCCGCGAGCCGGATGGGTGCGGCGATGTCGGAGCGAGCGCGGACCTCCGACAGCGCACCGCTCACCCCCGCGGCCGCGCTCGGCAAGCCTTTCGTGGACCTGCTGAATCGGCTTTCCCAGGACGTCCCCTGGCTGGTCTTGTTCTTCGACACCTACGAGCGCACTGAGGTGTTCCTCGGCACCTGGCTGCTCGACCTGGTGGCCGGCAGTCATGGGGATCTTCCGGCAAACCTGGTACTGGTCGTCGCAGGGCAACGCCGCCTGCATCCCGGAACCTGGGCCCCCTACCTGGACGCCATGGCCTATGTGCCGCTGCAGCCGTTCACGGACGAGGAAGCACGGCTGCTGCTGGCCGCCAAAGGCGTGACCACGGAACCCGTGGTGCAGGCGATCCTGGAAGTGACCGGATGCCTCCCGGTGCTGGTGGCCATGCTGGCCGAGAGTCGGCCTTCCGACATCGCCGCGGTGGGTGACCACGCCGGCGATGCCGTCGACCGCTTTCTGAAATGGGTGCCGCCGGAGCGTCATACCGCCGCCCTGGCCTGCGCGTTACCCCGCGTGGTCAATCAGGACGTGATGGACGTCCTCCTCGGCGAGCCGGTCAGCCGCGAGCTGTACCCATGGCTGCGCCAGCTGCCCTTCGTCCAGGACGACGCGGGCTTCTTCCGCTTCCACGACGTAGTGCGCGGCGTGATGCTGCGACTGGAACGCAGCCGCTCGCCCCAGCGCTGGCGTCAGCGGCATCAGGACCTGGCCGACGCATGGCGTCTGTGGCGGGAGAGCCTGCGCATGGACGAACGGGACGGCTGGTGGGATGAACACTGGCAGGACTGCGCGGTGGAGGAGACGTATCACCTGCTGTGCGCCCAGCAGGAAGGGGCCGTGGCGAAGGCGTTGTGCGCCTCGGTGCGGGCAGCCGAAGTGGGCACGGTGGTGGCACGGCGCCTGGCCGACGCGATCGCCCAGGCGGGCGAGACCACGGGCGCCGTCCACTTGGAACGGCTCGGCGATTCGCTGGCCGCCACCGTGGGCGCCGAAGCGCGGGACTGCACGGGCTTCCTGTCCGTCCTCCTGGAGGACCATCGTCTGGAGGACGCACACCGGGTCGCGGCGCTCGCTGAGCGGGCATGGCTCCATCAACTCGCCAACCGGCTCGATGCGTCTCTGGCGGACGTCGATCGCATGCTGCGACTGCGCCCCGAGGACTCGCACACTCGGACTCGCCGGGGCTACGTCTACCGACTGATGCGCCGTCACCATGAGGCTCTGGACGACTTCGACCAGGTCCTCGCCGACAACCCTGACCACGTCCAGGCACTGGTCTTCCGGGGTCTGACGCTGGAATCGCTGGGCAGGGACGACGCCGCGCTCTGCGACTTCGACCGCGCCGTGGACACCGGTGCCGGGCACCTCGGTGCGCGGGTGCACCGCGGTCGACTCCTGCGCCGCAAGGGACGCCTCACGCAGGCACTGGACGATTTCGACCATGCTGTCGCCCAGCATCCCCGGTCGGCCTGGGCCCGCGTGGAACAGGCCGCATGCCTGTACCACGCCGACCGCGCCGCTGAGGCTCTCCAGGCAATCGAGCACGCCACAAACCTCGAGGACGCCGCCGCCTACGTGCACGCCAATCACGGCTTCATTCTGTGCCGTCTGGGCAGGCTCCCAGAGGGCGTGGCCGCTCTCGACCGCGCATTATACATCGAGCCCGATGACGACTGGTCTCTGACCTGGCGGGGCTGGGCCACCGGACGGCTGGGCAGTGCTGACAAGGCCCTGGAGGATCTCGATCGCGCTGTGGCCCTCGCGCCTCACAACGCTTGGCCCAGTGCCGCCCGCGGCTGGCTGAACTGGGCAGTCGGCCGCCCGGCCCAGGCCCTGCCTGACCTGGAGCGTGCGGTTTTCCTGGAGGACGACTACGAGTGGGCCCTTACCGGCCTCGCCTTGACGCTGCTGTGGCTCGACCGTCCCGGCGAAGCCCGGGCTGCGCTGCGTCGTGCCACGGCTGAGTGGAGCAGACACGCACCCTACGCGCAGGAATTGGCCGACCGGCTCTTCGAGCTCCTGCAGCGGCACTACCGACACAACGACGAGGTGATTCGGCACGCTTGCTACTACGCACCCGTCGCCGTCTCCCAGCACGGCCGGTGGCAGAGCATCCGCCAGTTCGCGATGCCCCTCCTGCGCAAGAGCAGCCTGCCGCTCCTGCGGGACAGCGCAACACTCCTGCACTTCGCCAGGACCGTCATGGGCGACCACCCCGACACCGGCCCGTTGGAAAGCAACGCACTCACCGCCCTAGCGGGCGAAGTGATCGACCAGCTTCCACCACCGGGGCGGGACGAGCGCGAGTGAACGAAGTCATCCCGTGTGCCGCACCTGGCGACGACACCTGGGTGACTGGCCCTGACAAAGACGAGTAACGGCAGCTCATTGCCGGAAAAGGAAGGGTACGAACCCACCTCGCGAGAGGGAGCCCACATGGCTGCATTCGACGGCAGTGGCCCGATCGACCAGCAACCGCGCCGCTTCTACGACGGTGGCCTCGATGCCACAGCGGAACGCGAGGAAGTCCGGCCCGACGGCGACGCCGATGCCCGCATCGAACTCAAGCGGGTCATCGAGGACGACCGCGAGCAATTCATGCTGCAGCGCCGCATCGCCTACCGGGACCGGCATCTGGGCGAGCTCCTGGTACCTCGGGAGACCGGCACGTTCTGCACCGACCTGACCTCGGTACCGACGTTCCTCACCTGGCTCGTGCCCAAGACCGGCGAGCACCTCCCGGCCACGTTGCTGCACGACGGACTCAGCCATCCCGAGGGCGCCCCGGAGTACACCTCGACCGACGGCCGAGTCGTTTGGCGTGCGGAAGCCGACCGCGTCCTGCGCGACGCCCTGGCGGATGCCGGCACCGCGCTGATCCGGCGGTGGCTGATCTGGTCGGCGGTGGCCATGGCGACGATGTGGCAGGGCGAGGGAACGAACTGGCCGGCGTGGCTGAAGTGGCGCTACCGCCTGATCGTGGGCATGACGGGCCTGGGAATCCTCGTGCTCGGCGCCTGGGCGACCCTCGATCTCTTCGATGGCGAGATTTCCTGGCTCGGGAACCTTTGGTGGATGGGCGACCGGCCGTGCTGGGTGGAGCTGATCGGTGGACTGACGGCTGCCGTCGTGTTGTCGGTGGGCTGGTCGGTGACCTGGGGGCGCTTCTGGAGGGCCGGCGCGATCGTCGGGGTCAGCCTGGCGGTGCTGTTGCACGTGACGGTGGCCGTGCTGTGCATCACCGCCGTGTACCAGGTGATGGAACGCCTCACGAAGTGGGCACCGAGGGCGGCGGGCGCTCTGGCCGCCCTCGGCATGGTGGCGGCGCTGGGCGCATTCGTCGCGGTGCTCTGGACCCGGTGAGGCAGTACTTCACTGTCTGGCCGTGCGCTTCGTCAGATGTGGCGGTCGTCCGGTGCCGGCGGGCAACTCGCGCGGCAGGCCTCGGGAGTCCATGGCCCACTGCATGGGGCCGGATCGAGCGGACTGGTCTCCCGCGTGACAGCGCGGTCGCACCAGTCGCACAGCACTGTCGCCTGGACGCCCGCGGCATCGAGGACCTCGGCAGCCTCTTGCGCGGCTTCGAGCCAGCGGGCTTGCGTGACCGCTACCGGCGCTCTGTCCAGCAGAAGCTTGCTGTTCCAGAGGCTGAGACCGGTGACCGTCCGGATCGCACGGACCGCGTCCGTTTTCCTGTCTCCCGCCCCGGTCAGCAGGACACGGAATCCTGGCTCTTCCACACACCCTCCCCGGCGGCCTCCCACTGTCCGGCAAGTGAACCATCCCGGCCCTGGACAGGGGAGGCGGACCCGGGAGGGCGGCGACGGCCTCCAGGCCGTACCCGCCCTTCCTCTCAGTGCTCGCAGAGGGAGAACTCTCGTTCGTAGAGCTGTTCGTTGTGCTCGTCGATGAAGAACTTGCGTTCCTGCATGAGCTGTTCACGGTAGGTCTTGGCCTGCTCCAGCGTCATGGTCGAGGTGTCCGACCATGGCTGCTGCGGAGGCACATCGGAGGTCGAGACGATTCTCTGCGACGGGTCGACCAGGAAGAACGCGAGGATCTTGCGGTATCCCGGGCGGGTGGGGTCCGTCAGGCCGAACGAGCCGACGCGGTGCTGCAGGACGTTCGGGAACGCCAGGCAGCGGCCCGCCGGGGTCGCTACCGAGCCCAGCACCTGGTTCAGGGCGTCCTCGTCCTCCAGGCCGTAGACCTCACGCAGACCGTTGTCGTCGTTCTGTTCGTACGAGGGGTCGTCCAGGGCCGCCCGGAAACTCAGCCGGCTTTCGGTGATGTTGTCGCTGTCCCAGTAGTAGATGCCGGTCGAGACGATCCGCTCGTTCATCATCCCCTCGACGTGCCAGGAACCGCCGGCGTACTCGGGCTTGTCCGGGGTGAGATGAATGGTGGCGAGCTTGACGATGACCTGGAGGCTGCGGCCGCGCAGGTCGACCCGGGCGAAGTCGTCGGGCAGCTCGGGCGGGGTGAAGGCGGGGGCGTCCGGGACCACCGGGCGACGGTTCTCCCACCAGTCGTCCTGGGCCTGCTCCCACGCACGGGCCGCTTCCTGGTAGGCCGCGTCATCGCTGTAGGAGGCCTTGTCCGGGTACGCCGGCTTGGGGTCGTACCAGCCGTAAGGGTCGGCTTCGATCCGCAGGGGGCGCGGATGGCGGAGGTCGGTGAGCACGCTCTCCAGCAGCGGGCGCATGCGTCCGAACAACTCGGGCAGGACGGCGGCGAGTTCACGGTGCTTCTCGGGGTGGACGTTGTTGACGTACGAACGGAAGGCGACCGTGCCGTCCTCACTGACGTCGACGTCCGTGGGCAGCCACTGGAACTTCTCCGAGAACTCGTACCGCGAATAGCGGTCCGTCGGGTTCTGCCAGGCCCGCTCGGGCCCACCGCTCGCCTCGCGCACCAGGCAGAAGAGTGACGGGTGCACCAGATCCAGTACCTGGTTGTCGGATCCGGGATGCCAGTCCTGTTCTGCTGCGGGGACCTGTTCCAGAACCCGCACCGCCTCACGCAGCCGGCTCCTGAGGTCCTCGTCGATCAGGGTGTCCGACTGCCACACCCCGTCCACGGCGGACACCTCCGCGCCTGTTCGTGCGTCGCGCTGCGTGGCGTAGTGCGCGAGTTCCGCGAGCACGTAACGAACCTGGGCCTCGGTCAGGCCCTGGGCGAGGGCTTCCCGCGTCCACCTGGCGACGATGTCGGCGTCGTTCGCCTTGTCGACCCACCCCGGCTTCGCCCGGATCTGTGCGCTGCACTGCATCATCTGCAGTTCCCGCAGCGTCCGCGGTGTCGCGAACGATATGGAACGAGAAGCATGAAACGGCAGCGGGAAAGCAGACAGGCCAGTCAACTCTCTTGGTCCTCCCAGTCGATGTGCAGCGGCCGGAAGGATACGTCAGCTCACTGACATCGCCGCCGTACGGGCCCGGGATGACGAGCGCGCGAGGCACGTGTCGCCTGTGCCCCGCGCCCTCGTCGGTCCCGGCAGCCCGTCACTGCGTGACGACCGGGTTCATCCTGCCGGGGAGCGGGACTCAGGGAAAGGTCAGCTTGAAGCTGTTGATGTAGCCGGTGTCGTACGTCGCCCTGTCCTGGACGCGCAGCTTCCAGGAACCGTTCGCGACCTCTGCCGAGGCGTTGACCGTGTACGTGGTCTGGACGTTGTCGGCGGAGTCGGAGGACGAGAAGGGCTTCAGGTTGTAGACCGTGCCGTCGGGAGCGACGAGGTCGACGACGAGGTCACCGCGCCAGGTGTGGATGACGTCCACGCCGACGGCGAGGTTGCTGGGCGCGTTGCCCGTGATGCCGGTGACGCTGACGGACGAGGTCACCGCGGCGCCGTTGTCCGGGATGGAGACGTCGGCGGTGTTCTCGAAGACCTTGCCCGGCGGGTTCGTCGTACCGGACGAGAGGGTCCAGATCGCGTGGGCGATGGCGTCGCTGTTGCGGTCCAGGGCCGTGTCGTTGATGTTGGCGGTCGTGTCGCACGACGAGTGGTAGCAGCGGTCGAAGGCGGTCGTGGTGCCGCCCCACTTCTGCACCTGCGTCGAGGTCTTGGTCCGGCTGGCGCCGGTGAACAGGCCGCCGACGGGTATGCCGACGTTCTTGAAGGAGGCGTGGTCGGAGCGGCCGTCGCCCTCGGTCTCGATCTCGGTGGGTACACCGAGGCCGGCGAAGTAGTCCTTGAAGGTCTTCTCGATCGCCGGGTCGTCGTCGTAGACGAAGTAGCCCGGGTTGGGCGAGCCGATCATGTCGAAGTTCAGGTAGCCGCTGATCTTCGCGCGGTCGGTGGACGGCAGGTTGTTGACGTAGTACTTGGAGCCGACGAGTCCGAGTTCCTCGGCACCCCACCAGGCGAACCGGAGGTGCTTGGTGGGCTGGTAGCCGGACCGTGCGACGGCCAGTGCGGTCTCCAGGATCGCCGCCGAGCCGGAGCCGTTGTCGTTGATGCCGGGGCCGGACGTCACCGAGTCCAGGTGCGCGCCGGCCATGACGACCTGGTTGGTGTCGCCGCCGGGCCAGTCGGCGATCAGGTTGTAGCCGGTGGAGCCGCTGGTGGTGAACTGCTGGATTGTCGTGGTGTAACCGGCGGCATCCAGTTTCGCCTTCACGAAGTCCAGGGATGCTCTGTAACCGGCTCTGCCGTGGGCCCGGTTGCCGCCGTTGGCGCTGGCGATCGACTGGAGATCGGCGAGGTGCTGCTTGACGTTGGCGACCGGGATGTCGGGCGCCGCGGCGGCGGTTCCTGGCGCGGTGGAGGCCGGGACGGCCCCGGCGAGCAGGGCGGTGACGGCGACACCGGCCACTGCGAGGACACGCTGACGAGCGGAGAGGTTCATGTGGGGGCTCCGTGATTCCGAACTGAGGATGGGTTACGGAACGTGCGAACGTCCCGCTGCATTGGTGAAGCGGGACGCTGGAGCTGTGTGATGCCTGTGCCTGGTGCGGCGATGCGAATTGAATGTTCGGGGAATGCTGACCCATCGTCAAGAGCGCAGCAGGCGCACCTGTGTTGGGTACGCCCGACGAAAGGCGCGGCGCCGTGGTCACCGCCTCATCCGGAGCGGCGGGCTTCTCTACGACTCGTACCGAGGTGGATCAGGCCCGCCGCTAGCGTGGCCTCCTCGCCTCCGCGCGGACACGGTCGGCGATACCCAGGGTCAGCGCCTCCGCCTTGTCCTCGAGGTTCCATTTGCCATCGCGGTAGGCGTGGTTGCTGACCCAGTACACGAGGACGCCGTCGCGCAGGGAGCGGCTCAGGAGGCCGAGGGACCAGTCGTTGCCGCCGTCGTGCCAGGCGAGACGGCCGTCCGGGGTGTCGCTGATGGTCCAGCCGTAGCCGTACGAGGTGTCTGCTCCCGGCTCTGTCACGCGCGGTTCGAAGAGCTTGTCCCTGGCCGCTGCTGGCAGGATCTCCTCCCCCAGGAGCGCGCGGTGCCAGCGGAACATGTCCTCGGCGGTGGAGAGCATGCCGCCGTTGCCGCGCAGGTTCCAGTACGGGCCATCGTCGGCCCAGGGGTGGTCCAAGGGCCTGCCCTTGCTGCGGCCCTTGCTGTCGTACTCCACCGCGATCAGGTGACGTGGCCAGCGGGGCAGCACGTATCCGGTCTGCTCCATGCCGGCCGGGGCGAACAGGTGCCGGGCCAGGAACCCCTCGTACGTCTGTCCGGATGCCTCCTCGACGATGGCGGCGAGCAGGCTGTAGCCGGTGTTGGAGTAGTGGAACTCCTGGCCCGGGGCCGCCCGCAGCCGCGATGCCATGGCCCGGCGCAGCAACTCCTCACGCGATACGGGGTCGTAGTCATCGCCGAGCGCCTCGACCATGCCCGACGTGTGCGTGAGCAGGTGCTCGATCGTGATGCCTCGCTTGTCCTCGGGCACAGGCCGCTCGCGGCCGAGGAACCGGCTGATCGGATCGCTCACTCGGAGTCGGCCCATGGCCTCCAGTTTCACGATCGCGGCCGCGGTGAACTGCTTCGTGATCGACATGACGTCGTACACGGTCCGGCAGCTCGCCGGGGTGCCGGCGGCCCGGTCGGCCGCTCCGAATCCGGCGCAGTGGACGAGTTGGTCGCCGTGGGCGGCGATCACGGTGCCGCTGGGTCCGGCGGGCAGGGCGCGGCGCAGGAAGTCGGCGACCGATTCGCCGTCGCGGGGCTCGGACTTCGCCGTGCGCACCGGCGGCGCCGCGGCATCGGGACCCACGGCGCACCCGCCGAGCATCAGCAGAGCAGCGCCGGCGGCGACCATGGCCGTACGGCGGCGCGGGCGGGACAGAGTCGTGTTCATGCGGCCTCCAACATCGGTAATCCGCTCCGAGGTTGAGCGCCGCTATCGCCGGGCTTCAAGCCATGATGGTGTTCGAGCTTGTGCGAGCTCGTGTACGTCCAGGTCAACAGGGGGGACCACCACGATGACCACACCAGCACCCGCACCGGTCGACACCGACGCGGCCGCCTTCGTGGCGGCGCTGCGCCGGCTCAAGGCGTGGTCGGGCCTCAGCTATCGCAGGCTGGAGCGCCGCGCGGCGGAGGCCGGCCATACCCTGCCCTACTCCACGGCGGCGACCATGCTCGGCCGGGACCGGCTGCCCCGGGCGGAGTTGGTCGCCGCGTTCGTGGCGGCCTGCGGGGTGCGGGGGGACGAGGCGGAGGCGTGGCTGGACGCGCGGATGACCATCGCGTGCGGCGGGCGGAGCGACGTGAGGACCATCGAGCCCACGCCCGTGGCGCGGAACAGGTCTGTCCAGCGGCCGCGTTGGGCGCTCGCCGGGGCCGTGGCGCTCGCGGTCGCGCTCTTCGGCGGGGCGGCGGCGGGCGGTGGCTTCACCGATGACGTGGAGGTCGACGAAGGGCGGACGGCGCTGCATCTGCCGCGTTCCTGAGCGGCGACACCGGCACGATCCTGACCCGACCCGGCGTGCGGAGTGAGTCCTCACTCATTGACGGAGTGTGCACTCACTCCGTACGCTCGTCTGCATGACGGCACCCAAGGAGAACCAGACGCCCCGCCGCCGCGCCCCCGGCATGTCGCCGGAGCAGCGCCGCGAAATGATCATTCAGGCCGCGATCCCGTTGATCGCCGAGTACGGCGCCACCGTGACCACCGCGAAGATCGCCCGCGCGGCGGGCATCGGCGAGGGCACGATCTTCCGGGTCTTCACCGACAAGGACGAGCTGCTGCAGGCCTGCATGGCCGTGGCGCTCTCCCCCGACCACGTGGTCCGCGAGCTCGACGCGGTCGACCTGTCCCAGCCGCTGGCCGACCGGCTCGCCGAGGCGGCCGACGCGCTGCAGGCCCACATGGCACGGATGGGCGTGATCGCCGGCGCACTGGGCCACGGCGGCGGCAAGCATCCCGGCACGGTGCGCGGCGCCGGCCGCCACGAGTCGACTGCCCGCATCCGCGCCGCCCTCGCGGAGCTGCTGGAGCCCGACAGAGCAGCTCTGCGCCGGCCGCCGGAGCAGATCGCGGCGCTCTTCTTCGGACTGCTCTTCACCCAGCCGCGTACCGACGACGAGCCCGACCTGACCCCGCAGGAGCTGGTGGAGGTCTTTCTGCACGGGGCGGTCTCGGGAAGCGCCGAGTGAGCGCCCGGCGAAGGCGCCTGGGGGCTACGGCTCTGGCCGTCCTGGCCCCCGTCATGGTGTGGCTGGTCGCGGACCCCCTGCTCGGGCAGCGGCTGCGGATCGCCGACGGCGAGCGGACGCTCGACGTCGGCGCCGTGCCTGTGGCCGTCGTCGCCCTGCTCGCGTCGCTGAGCGGCTGGGGACTGCTGGCGGCCCTGGAGCGGTTCGGGGTGCGGCGCGCCCGCGCCGTCTGGAGCGGGGTGGCCTGCGCCGTACTGGCCATGTCCTTCCTTCCACTCGTCGGCGGCGGCATGAGCAACGGCACGCGGGCCTGCCTGGCTCTGATGCACGCGGCGGTGGCGGCCGTGCTGATCCCGGGGCTGGGTGGCAGGTCCCCCGGGGCAGGGGCCACCGCGGCCAGGGGATGATCGCCGGCACTACATACGACGGCTTCTGATCCCACAGGCGGCAACGCTCAGCCATGGGACCGACCCGAGTGATGAGTTTTCGCGTCCACACCCGTCACACGTACGACAGGGCACGACGAGACGGAAGGATGACGTGATGAGTGCGATCGGGCGGCTGGAGGAACTGGGTGTGGACGGTCTGGGCGAGGTCGACGAGCCGGCGTTCTCGGGGCTGGCCGAACGGCACCGGCGGGAGCTGCACGTGCACTGCTACCGGATGCTCGGGTCGTTCGAGGACGCCGAGGACGCCGTGCAGGAGACCTTCCTGCGTGCCTGGCGGCGGCGCGAGACCTTCGAGGGGCGCTCGACGTTCCGGGCCTGGCTGTACCGGATCGCCACCAACGCCTGCCTGGACCTGCTCGCCAAGCGCCGCCCTGAGCCCGCGACCGGTGGTGAGGTGCGGTGGCTCCAGCCCTACCCGGACCGGCTGCTCGACGAGCTGCCCGCGGACGACGCGGACGAGCCGGAAGCCGTCGCCGTCGCTCGGGAGACGATCGAGCTGGCGTACGTCGTCGCGGTCCAGCACCTCGCGCCGCGCCCGCGGGCCGTGCTGATCCTGCGGGACGTGCTCGGCTGGCCGGCCAAGGAGGTCGCGGAAGCCCTCGGGGACTCGGTCAACTCCGTGAACAGCGCGCTGCAGCGGGCTCGGGCGGGGATGCGCGAGCACCTGCCCGCCGCGCGGCAGGACTGGACCGGCGGCGAACAGGGCACCGATACGCGCGAGTTGGTGCGCCGCTACACCGAGGCCAGCGTGGCCACGGACATCCCGGCGCTCACCTTGATGCTGCGGGACGACGTCCGCTGCTCGATGCCGCCCACCCCCGGCCTGTACGTCGGCCGCGACGCCGTGGTGAAGGACTGGGTGGAGAGCGGCTTCGAGGGCATGCAGGGTCTGCGCCCCCTCCTCACCTCCGTGAACCGGCAGCCCGCCATCGCCTTCTACCAATGGTGCGAGCAGGAGGGCGCGTACCTGCCGTTGACGATCGACGTCCTGCGCGTCGCGGGCGGGGCGATCGCCGAGATCGTCACGTTCCACGACGACCAGTTCCCGCGGCTCGGGCTGCCGAAGCGGCTGACGGCGGACGGCGCGAAGTAGTACCGGAGGGCACCCGCGAGTTCAATGTCAGACTTCGCGGTGCAGGTCATCGAAGTACTGCTGGACCTGAACAGCCATGGCCGTCACCGGGTCCGGCTCGGTCTCCTCCAGGAGCGGACCGTCCGGATCAGGGCGGAACACGTAGAGCTCCATTCCCTCCGTTCCCAGTTCCTGCATCTCGGCAAGCTGGGCGGCGGCGATGCCGCCGTCGAGGTGTGTCTGCTCGAGCGCGGCGATGGCCTGGGCGTTCACGTCGACGCGGCCGTCGACGACACCGGTGACAGCGGTCTGGAAGTCCTGGACGGCGCTGACTGTTTGGTCGCCGACGAGCCCGTCCAGCGAGATCAGTGATCGGCCGTTGCGGCCACGCCAGTCGTTCAGCAGGGCCTGGACATACCGGGTGTCCTGATGCTCGTTGACGCCCCCGGCCCCCACGCTGCCGCCCAGCGGAGAATTCCACGCGAAGGCGGGTGCCGCCACGGGAACCAGCAGGAGCAGCACCGCGAGGACCGCCATCTTGATCAGCGCCTTGGCGAACACCTCGGCGAGCAGCTGGCCGGACACCTCCACGCACACCTCGTAGACGATGAGGCCTTCTTCTTCTCGGAAGAAGTGGAAATGCACCTTGACCGGACTGCCGAACCAGGTCCCGTCCCAGATCAGAATGGAGCGGTCCGGGTCGAACAGGATGCCGCGCTGATAGGTCAGCGTGGGCACTGTCGGCTTGAAGAAGTCGACCAGGGCCTGAAAGGCGATCAGCTTGGTGCGGCCGTCGGCTTTACCCGATGCCGAGTTCGGCTTGATCTCGTAGTATTCCATCCGCTGGGGCGGCTCGTGCGTGATGATGTCAGGGACCGGGAATCGCTCATCGTTCTCATCACCCGGACGTTTGGCCCGCTTGCGGATCTCGCAGGTCTGAACGAGGAAATTCTCGTCCAGCGCCGGGTTGTGGAATTTGAGGAAGGCCGCGAGATATCGGCATCGAGTCGTGCCGGCATTCTCGTCGAAGAAGTCAGTGCCAGCGTTGACGGGCAATGTCACAAATTCACTGCACCCTCCCTTCGCCAAGCAGTATTCCTTTTTGACGAACCACTCGGCGATACGGCCGAACAGGCTCGCCAAACCGAGGTCGACTCCCGCCTGCGCCGGAGTGAAACACTGCTGGACCATGGATGATCAGCCCCTTGGTCTCCTCGCCTGCACGTCCACGTCCGGGGCACTTTATGCCGGATCATCCGTGGGCACACGGAGGCGGTGCGGGCTGTACTCGGGGCAACCGGAATGGCCATCAGGCGGGGACCGCGCCGATCAGGCCGCCGTCGATGACCAGGTCCTGGCCGTTGATGTAGGAAGCGTCGGACGAGGCGAGGAACGCCACGGCCGCGGCGACCTCCTCCGGGCGCCCGAAGCGGCCGGCGACGATCCGGCCGGTGACCGCCTCCGCCTCGGCCTTGCTCAGTGCCTCGGCGGGGTACATCGGGGTGTCGATGTACCCGGGGCTGATGGAGTTGACGCGAATGCCGCGCGGGGCGAGGGCGGCGGCGAGGGTGCGGGCCAGGTTGTGCACGGCGGCTTTGGTCGCCGAGTAGAGGGTCAGCACGCTGTTGCCGCGGTGCAGGGTCCAGGAGGCGTTGAGGACGATCGAGCCTCCGTCGGCCAGCAGCGGCAGGGCCTTCTGGACAGTGAAGTAGACGCCCTTGAAGTTGACGTCGATGCCGTGGTCGAAGTCGGGCTCGGTGATGCTCTCGAACGGCAGGAAGGTGCCGGTGCCGGCGTTGGCGAAGAGGCCGTCCAGCCGGCCGTGACGGTCGCGGACGGTCTCCATCAGCGCGTCCAGGGCGCCGAGGTCGGCGGCATCGGCCACGATCCCCGAGGCGCCGGAACCGATCTGCTGGACTGCGGCATCGATCCGTGCGCGGGTGCGGCCGGTCACGATGACCTGGGCGCCCTCGGCGACGAGACGATGTGCGGTCGCCAGGCCCATACCGCTGGTGCCGCCGGTGATGAGGAGGGACTTCCCCGTGAAGCGCTTCATGCCGATGTTCCTGTCAGGGTGTGGGCGAGGTGGTCGCCGAGGTGGGGCAGCCAGTCGGGCCGCGCGTTGCCGAGGAGGTGGTCGCCGTGCGGGACGGACAGGTAGCCGCCGTGCGGGGCCAGGCGGGCCAGGGGTTCGCCGTTCGTCACGCCCGGGATGACGTCCTGGTCCCCGTCGACGACCAGCAGCGGCGCCTCGATGCGGGGTGCCAGAGCGGCGAGGTCCACGTGTCGGGCGAAGTCGCGGGCACCGTCGGCTCCTCCGCAGCGCCGGGCCATGATGTCCCGTACCGGCGGGGGCAGTTCTTCCCAGACGAGGCGGAAGGGACCGCTGACGGTGGCGACGGCCGCCACACGTGGTTCCAGCGCCGCGGTCTGGGCCGCGAAATAGCCGCCCAGGCTGAGGCCGACGAGGCCGATGCGTGCCACGCCGAGGGCGTCGACGACTCGGCCGACGACCCCCTCGTAGTCCGGGCACAGGGTCGTGGTCGCCGCGAGCACGCCTTGTCCGGGGCCGTCCATCGCGAACACCGCCAGCCCTCTGGCCAGCAGCGCGGCCACCACATCGAGGAACTCCTCCTTGGCCGAGTCCAGGCCGGGGACGACGACCACGGTCCCGGGCGCGTCGGCGGGGCCGCGCAGCCAGCCGGTGAATCCCTCACCGCTCACCCGGCGCGCGCCGGGCTCCAGCATGGAGAGGGCTCGGCTCAGGGCGTCATCCGCCTCGGCGGCCGCCCGATGTGCTTCCGCGTACGGCGCCAGGGTGGCCAGGTGGAACCACCGGGCCGCCGTGAGCAGGTACTCACCCGCCGAGCGGGGTGATCCGGCGTTGTCCGCGCGCTGAAGGTAGGCGTGTGCGGTGCTCCGGAAGGACGGTCCCCAGTCGGCGACGGATGTGAGGCCCTCGGTGACGCGCCGGTACTCGTGAAGGTCCACGCCCGCCCCGGTGGCGCGGGTCCACTGGGCGGCGGCGAATTCGGTGGCACTCATCGTGTTTCTCCCATCAGCAGTACGGCCTTGCCGCGTATCCGGCGCTCTCGCAGGTCGACGAGGGTGTCGGCGGTGTGTGTCCAGTCGGTGACGTGGCCGATCTCCGGGTGCAGCCGGCCCTGTTCCACCAGGCGTACCAGTGCGGCGAGATCGGCGGCGTACGGGGCGCCGGCGTAGTGGAAGTGCTGGATCGTGACGCGCTCGGGTCCGCCGAGGAGGTGGAAGAAGTCCAGGGTCACCGGGGTGCGGCTCGCCTGGCCGAACCAGACGAGCAGGCCGCCCGGGCGCACCTTCGACAGGGCAAGGGGCAGATCCGGCCCGCCCGTTGACTCCAGGACGACGTCGAACGGACCCTGGGCCGCGGCGACTTCGTGCACCACCTTCGCGCCCATTTGAGCGAGCCGCTCGCCCCGCGCAGGCGTCGCCGTGACCGCGGTGAGTTCGGCTCCGGCCCCGACGGCCAGCTCGGTGACGTAGTGGCCGACTCCGCCCGAGGCGCCGGTCAGCAGCACCCTGCGGCCGGCCAGGGAACCGGCCGTACGCAGCAGCCGCAGGGCGGTGATCCCCGCCAGAGGCAGAGCGGCCGCCCGGGCGCTGTCGATGCTGTCCGGGAGCACCGCGAGCGAGTGGGTGGGCACGGCGGCGTACTCGGCCCAGCCGCCCTGCGGCGGGTGCCCGACCACGCGGGTGCCGATGCCGGGGCCGGAGCCGTCGGCTGCCGCCTGTACGACGAGCCCGGCGATGTCCTTGCCGGGCAGCAGATCCGGCCGGGGGTGTTCTAGGAGGAAGGTCTCGCCCCGGTTCGGCGCGAAGGCCTCGACCTTGACCAGTGCCGCCCCGGGCTCCGGGACGGGCTGGGGGACCTCGGCGAAGGCGACCGGCCGCGCCGCCTGCCCCGTAGGAATCAGTCGTTGCATGCCGACGAGCAAACCCCCGCGGCCGCACCGCGATCCAACAACGAACAAGCAAACCCGACAACCCTTGGTTGTCACCTATGGTGAGCGGCATGGATCTCGACGTGGCGCAGGCACGTGCCTTCGTGCGCACCGCCGACCAACTGCACTTCGGGCGGGCGGCCGAGACGCTCGGCATCTCGCAGCAGGCTCTGTCCAAGAGGATCGCGCGGCTTGAATCCCTGCTCGGCACCGCACTGTTCGAGCGCGGCGGGAACGGCGTACGTCTCACCGAGGCCGGCCGGCGTTTCCTCCCACCGGCGCGCCAGGCTGTGGCCGCCGCCGATGCCGCCGTAGCAGCGGTAGTCGGTGAGGAGCGGCCGCTGAGAGTGGACGTCTGGGGGCACCTCTACGCGCCGATGCGGACGCTGGCCCAGGTCGCCGCACGAGCCCGCGACCTGGCGCTGGGGCACGGGCGCGACCTGCCGTCGGTGACGACGGCACTGCTGCACGGCGACATCGACGCCGCCTTCGGCCGCGTCCATCCCCCGCTACCCGCAGGCCTCGCACACCGCCTCGTCCGCCTCGAACCGGTGGACGCCGTGCTGAGCGCGGACCACCCGCTGGCCGCCGAACCGGCACTGCGTCCGGACCAGTTGCGCGACAGCGTGCTGTGGGCGCCGGGCGCGCTGGACCGGCTCGACTTCCTCCACCAGTTCGCCCACCGATTCGGCATCCCGAACACGGCCACCGGCGTCAACCTGGGGCTCACCCACTTCCTCACCGAAGTAGCACAAGAGCCACGACGCTTCTCACTGATACCCGCCGACGTACCACTGCCGGACGTCCCCGGCCTGCGGTCGGTCCCCCTGATCGCCCCCACGCCGCTGTACGCCTGGTCATTGCTGTGGCGCACCGGCACCGGGCACCCAGGCCTCGACGACCTCGCCACCGCCTGCGCGGAGGAAGCAAAACGCAGCCGATGGCTGGAGTACGACCCCACCCGCGACTGGCTGCCCGAACACCACTAACGGCTCCGGTCCCGGCGCCGAATGACCTCGTGTGTCAGTCTCAGTCCACGTCGGGGCGGCCCCTTGAGCTGCCCGCGGCCTTCCTGGTGTCAGACATGGAGTTCGGGCGGGAAGCCGGTCCAGCGCAGTTCTGCGGGCAGGTGCCGCATGTCGTTGGACAACAGCACGGAGGACGGCCTGCCGGGCGCGTATCGGATGACCGTCAGAGCCGCGTTTGCCTGGTTGAGGCCCATCCAGCGCCACTCGGGCGCGTCGAGTGCGGCTCGGACCAGCCAGCCGATGAGGAAGTTGTGGGTGACGAGCAGTTCGTGACGGGGATGATCACCGTCCACCGGACCGGTGAACTCCGCGAGCGCTTCCCGGGCCAGCGCCGGACCACGGTCGCGCTCCTCCTCCGGAACCTGGGCGAGGAAGGCGAGCAGGGTGTCGGCCGCATCCGGCGGCAGCTCGTCCTTCGCCGGGAGGTAGGGGACGTAGTCGCCGGCCAGTTCCGACTCGTGCAGGGTTACGGTGTCCAGCTGCGCGCCGATCAGCCGGGCCGTCTGCTGCGCCCGGGGCAGCGGTCCGTGGTAGATCGCCGAGAGTGGGGCGCTCCGGAGCCGTTCGCCGAGCAGAACGGCTTGGCGCCGGCCGCTCTCCGTCAGCGTCGTCTCATCCTCTGACGCCTCACCGTGCCGAGCGAGGTAGAGGTATCGAGCGGCCGCGTCTGTCATGTCCCGGGTCTCCGTCGCCGTCCGTGATCCTGTATGCCGGGATGGACGCCGAGTGCGTTGTGCGCAGTTCCGTCGCGGCGGCGAGCCGACTCGGTTGGCGATGACTGTGGAGTCATGCCCCACGTAGCCTCGTACCCATGCCAGCCTCCCGCCTGCACCGCGTCGCCGTTCTCGTGCTCGAGGGCGCGAAACCGCTCGACGTCGGCATCCCCGCGCAGGTGTTCACGACCCGCGCGAGCATGCCGTACGAGGTGCGGGTGTGCGGGGCGACGCCCGGTCTCGTGACCGGTGGGGACGGCCTCGCCTACTCCGTCGCGCACGGTCTGGAGGCACTCGAGTGGGCCGACATCGTCTTCGTCCCCGGCTACCGGCACCCGGACCGCGAGGACCCGCCGCAGCCGGTGGTCGACGCGCTGACCGCCGCCCACACCCGGGGCGCGCGGCTTGCCGCGATCTCCACCGGTGCCTTCGCGCTCGCAGCCACGGGCCTGCTCGACGGCAAGCGGGCCACGACGCACTGGCACTACGCGCGGGCGCTGGCGGACAGGCATCCGCTGGTGAAGGTCGACGAGAACGTGCTGTTCGTCGACGAGGGCAGCGTGCTCACCTCGGCCGGCGCCGCCTCCGGCATCGACCTGTGCCTGCACATCCTGCGCGGCGATCTTGGAGTCGCCGCCTCCAACCACGCGGCGCGGCGACTGGTCGCCGCCCCCTACCGCAGCGGCGGCCAGGCCCAGTACGTGCCCCGCAGCGTCCCCGAACCGCTCGGCGAGCACTTCGCCGCCACCCGCGAGTGGGCGCTGCACCGCCTCGGCGAACCCCTCACCCTCGATCTGCTGGCGCGGCAGGCCGGGGTCTCGGCCCGCACGTTCTCCCGACGCTTCGTCGAGGAGACCGGCTACACGCCCATGCAGTGGGTGATGCGCGCCCGCATCGACCTGGCCCGTGAGCTCCTCGAACGTTCGCAGCGCAGCGTCGAGCAGATCGCCGCCGACGTCGGGCTCGGCACCGGCGCCAACCTGCGCCTGCACTTCCAGCGCATCCTGGGCACCACGCCCAGCGAGTACCGGCGCACCTTCACCCGAGGGGAATGAACCGCTTGCCCGGGTGTGGCGGGATCCTTTTGAACCGTGGCGATCTCGCCACTGTCCGCGGCGCGGGTGGCACGCGAGCCTGGGGGCAAAGGGAAGGGACCCCATTCATGACTCGCATCGCCATCAACGGATTCGGCCGCATCGGACGCAACGTGCTGCGCGCGCTCCTCGAGCGCGACACCACCCTCGAGGTCGTCGCCGTCAACGACCTGACCGAGCCCACCGCACTCGCGCGGCTCCTCGCCTACGACTCCACGGCCGGCCGCCTCGGCCGCCCGGTGACCGTCGACGGGGACACCCTCGTCGTCGACGGACAGCGGATCAAGGTGCTGGCCGAGCGTGAGCCGGCGCAGCTGCCCTGGGCCGAACTCGGCGTCGACATCGTCCTGGAAGCCACCGGCCGCTTCACCTCCGCCAAGGCGGCCCGCGCCCACCTCGACGCGGGCGCGCGCAAGGTCCTCGTCAGCGCCCCCTCCGACGGCGCAGACGTCACCCTCGCGTTCGGCGTCAACACCGACGCCTACGACGCGGAACTGCACACCATCGTCTCCAACGCCTCCTGCACCACCAACGCCCTCGCCCCGCTGGCCCAGGTGCTCGACGAACTCGCCGGTATCGAGCACGGGTTCATGACGACGGTGCACGCCTACACGCAGGAGCAGAACCTCCAGGACGGCCCGCACCGCGACCCCCGCCGCGCCCGCGCCGCCGGCGTCAACATCGTGCCGACCACGACCGGCGCCGCCAAGGCGATCGGACTGGTGCTGCCGAACCTCGACGGCAAGCTGTCGGGCGACTCCATCCGCGTCCCCGTGCCGGTGGGCTCGATCGTCGAACTCAACACGACCGTCGCCCGCGACGTGACCCGCGACGAGGTCCTGGCGGCATACCGCACCGCCGCGGAGGGCCCGCTCGCCGGCGTCCTCGAGTACTCCGACGACCCGCTCGTGTCGTCCGACATCACGGGCAACCCCGCCTCGTCGATCTTCGACTCGGCCCTCACCCGCGTCGACGGCCGCCACATCAAGGTCGTCGCCTGGTACGACAACGAGTGGGGCTTCTCCAACCGCGTCATCGACACCCTCGAACTCCTCGCCGCACGCTGACCGGACCCCAGCCGCACCTCACCACCGGCGAATGGTGCCCCAGGAGCCGGTGGTGTGCGACAGTCGGCTGCCTGCCTCAAAGGGAATTCGGCGCTGCGCGCACTCTCCTGAGCCCCGCTCAGAACGACCGGAAGACCCCCTCGGGATCATCGTGAGCCCACCCCGCGTACTCCTCGAAACCCAGGTTGCCGATGCTCAGGTTCGCGTGGACGTCGTGGACCCCGGCGGGAACGGTGCGGAACTCCCGGCCGAACTCGGTCAGCTGCTCGTAATCCTCGTCGTCCAGGCACTCCTCCCGCGTCAGCGTGGTGACCGCCAGCAAGGGGTGGCATCCGGCCTGCATGGTGGCCAGGTCGGCCAAGAAGACAACGGCCAGGTTCTCGTCGGCGCCCACCGCATGCAGCACCGCGTCAACCGTCGCGCCTGCCCAGACCGAGTCGTCCACGAAGTGGACGCGCGCCTCGTACTGCCTGTCCCCCCAGGGCTCCAACAGCGCGGCCCTGACCTCCTGCCACGCCAGGTCATCGCGGTAGTCGGTCCTGACGACGAGGACATCGAACTCGTCGCGGCCGGTGACGGCGGGCAACGCTCTCATGGATCTCTCTCCTCCGTGGCCTCGGTACGGGGCCCGACTGTCTCATGCGTCGTATTCGCGGTTCTGTCCGCCTGTCGTGAGCGCTTCCGACAGGGACCTCCCCCGCGGCGCCGGCAACACGGCCGTCCAGCAGCCGTGGTGGCACCTGCGGTCGCATCCGACCACAGCGCACACCAGCGGGCAGCCACCGCGCGCGTCAGCGCACCCGGTCGTCCCGGTCCCCGTTGCGCGGAACTCGGGCGCTGCACCGCGCAGGCCATGCGGCCGGTCTCGATCGATTGCGTATCGGTCGCGGTCGGTGCACAGACGGACGAGGCCGAACGGCGGCGCAGACCTCCGGTCGGGCCTGTGCCGGAGGTTGGTTGCGGCGCCGCGTGGTGAGGGCTGGTCGGGCCGACCACAGGACCTTCCACCGGCTTCGTGTCCCCATCGTCACCTTGGTCAGGTGCTCGTGGTCGGGGGCCGGTCAGCGGGGCCGGCTATGCCCAGCCTTCGTCGACGCGTGGCTGAGCAGCTGCGCGATCGATGGAGGTGATGCGCAGGCGCGGCTCCGCGCGCCGTGCGTCAGCCGCGCGACGCGCTTGCCCAGTGGGCCCGCACCGCGTCGCGATACCCGCGAGGGCACTGGCGCCCGGCGTGCCCTGGCCGAAGGTGACACGCGCCGGGGTCGAAGAGTCCGCCGCCGGTGATCAGGACAGCTCACTCCACGGCCTCTCCGATGGGCACGGCTGACCGGCGGGCCGCCAGGAGTGCGGCGCGGAGGTCTGCCACCGCTCGTGGGTCGGACAGGGAGCGGGCCGTCAGTTCCTCGACGCGGCGCAGGCGGTAGCGGACGGTGTTGGGGTGGACGAAGAGGCTCCGGGCCGCGTCCGTGGCGGAGCCGCCGGCGGCGTACCAGTGCTCGAGGGTTTGGAGGAGACGGGCGCGCTCCGCGGCCGGGAGATCGAGCACGGGCTGGAGGACCACCTCCACCAGGTGCGCCGCCTCGGCCGGGGCCGCGGCGACGACCATCGCCAGCGGGTCGTCGTCGAACCGTGCCACGCCGGGGCCGGTGCCCTGGAGGCCGGACAGTGCCAGCCGGGCGAAGCGCAGGGCCTGAGGGGTGTCCCGCAGCGAGTGAAAGCACGGGCTGACGCCGACGCGGGCACCGGCACGGCGCAGGATGCGCAGGCAGGTGCTCTCCGCCGTCGCCGTGGGCAGGGCGGCCAGGCCGATCTGCTGGTCGGGCAGCAGCCGCCAGGCGAAGTGGACCTGAGCCTGCCGCAGCGCCGCCTCCGTCCCCGCCAGCGGTTCCTCACCGGGAGCGTCGGTCGCCGCGGCGGCGACCACGTACGGCCCGCGGTCGGGCAGGCCCAGCTCGCGGGCGGCCTCCCACAGGGTGCGGTCCGCGATGGCGCCGCTGAACAGCGCTTCCACCAGCGCGGACCGGCGCGCCTGCCGTCGCGACGTCAGCTCCGCGGTCGTCTCCCGGTAGGCCGCCGCCACCGCCTCGGCGTAACTGCCGAACAGGGCCCAGATCTCCGCCGACTGGGACACCAGCTGGGCGTCGGTGACCTCGGGAACGTCGCGTGCCTCGGCGAGGATCTCCGTCCACACCAGCTCGAAGCCGATCCGGTACGCGTGCAGAGTGTCGGCCAGCGGCACGCCCTGTTCGGCGCGGATACGGCCGGTCTCGCGGGCCGGGCTCGGATCACGGGCGTCCGCGCTGCCGAGCTGGTTCAGGAGCAGGTCCGCGTTGGCGGTGCAGGAGCCGCGCAGCGAGTCGAAGGGGATCAGCGACTCGTCCTGGTAGGCGACGACGTCCGAGCGAATGCGCTGCGCCATCAGCTCACCCAGTTCCGGCAGCCTCGCCCGCAGCGCCGGCACCACTCCTGAGATGTTCATTCCCGCAGCGTAACGCCACTGTTTTGTGCCCAGGAACAATCCGAGGCAGCAGACGCTGTCATCCCGCACATAGGCCGACCCCACGGACATCTGCACGATGTCGTCAGCGTGAACAGCGGATTTCGACGGTGACAGACGGTGGCATGCGTGGAGGCGATCATGGCCAATCTGGCTCAGTTCCTGGTGGAGACGGCCCGGCGGCAGCCGCAACGCCCCGCGCTGCGGCTGGGAGGCCAGGTCATCAGCTACGCGGAACTCGACGAGCGCAGCGCCCGCGCCGCCGCGCTGCTGCGGGCCGAGGGCGTACGACCGGGAGACCGCGTCGCGCTGATGCTGCCCAACGTTCCCGAGTTCGTCGCCCTCTACTACGGCGTGCTGCGCGCCGGCGCGGTCGTCGTGCCGATGAACCCGCTGCTGAAGACCCGGGAGACCGAGTACCACCTGCGCGACTCCGGGGCGGTGCTGCTCTTCGAGTGGCACCAGGCGCCGGGCGAGGGTGCCCCGGGCGCGGCCGCCGCCGAGGTGCGGCACCTGGCCGTGGAACCCGCCGCCTTCGCGGAGCTGCTGGCCGGTCACGAGCCGCTGGCGGAAGTCAGTGAGCCGGACGGCGACGACGTGGCCGTACTCCTGTACACCTCCGGCACCACCGGCCGCCCCAAGGGCGCCGCCCTCACCCACGCCGGACTGCGGCACAACACCGAGGTCAACGCGGCCGAGGTGCAGCGGATGACGGCGGACGACGTGGTCGTGGGCTGTCTGCCGTTGTTCCACATCTTCGGCCAGATCTGCACGATGAGCGTGACCGTCCGCGCCGGTGCCTCGCTCACCCTGATCCCCCGCTTCGACCCGCAGGCCGTGCTGGACGCCATCGCCCGCGACGGGGCCACGATCTTCGAGGGCGTACCGACCATGTACGCGGCGCTGCTCCAGCACCCGTCCGAGGCCGACGTGTCCACGCTGCGGATGTGTGTCTCCGGCGGGGCCTCGCTTCCGGTGGAGATCCTGCACGGTTTCGAGCAGCGCTTCGGCTGCGTGGTGCTGGAGGGCTTCGGCATGTCCGAGACCAGTCCGGTGGTCACGTTCAACCACCCCGACCGGCCGCGCAAGGCCGGCTCCATCGGCACCCCGATCAGGGACGTGGAGGTGCGCCTCCTCGACGACAAGGGCCAGGACGTGGCCCTCGGCGAGATCGGCGAACTGTGCGTGCGCGGCCCGAACGTGATGAAGGGGTACTGGAACCGCCCGGAGGAGACGGCCGCCACCATGGCCGACGGCTGGCTGCGCAGCGGTGACCTCGCGCGCCAGGACGAGGACGGCTACCTGTACATCGTCGACCGCAAGAAGGACATGATCATCCGCGGCGGGTACAACGTCTACCCGCGCGAGATCGAGGAGGTCCTCCACGAGCACCCCGCCGTGGCACTGGCCGCGGTGGTGGGCGTGGCCGACGCGCACCTGGGCGAGGAGATCGCGGCCGCGGTGGTGCTGCGCCCGACGGCACAGGCCACACCCGAGGAGCTCCGGGAGTTCGTCAAGGAGCGGGTGGCGGCGTACAAGTACCCGCGCGAGGTGTGGCTCGTGGACGCGCTGCCCACCGGGCCCAGCGGCAAGATCCTCAAGAGGGAGATCAGCGCGCCGACGGGGTGACGCCCAGAGGGTTGGGGGCCGGGTGACGCGTCGGACGGCAGACGCGTCACCCCCACGCGGGGCGGTTGGGCCCGGCGCGATTCCGTACGCCCGGACAGGGTGGTGCCCGGCGAGGTCAGAACCAGTGCAGGCAGTGCGGGGCGCGGTCGGCGCGGAAGAGGGCGTCGGCGAGGGTGGCCGCTTCAGGGCGGTGGGCCCGGATGTGTCCGGCACGCACGAGGGTGCTCGGGGTGGTGCCGCCCAGGTAGACCGAACCCAGGTCGCGCACGTCCAGTGACAGGTCAGGCTCCCGGTCCGTCGGAACGCAGTCGGCCTTGCCGTCCCTCACGGTCAGCAGGTAGCGGCTGTGCTCCCCGAGGAACGGATCCTCGACGTGGAGGACCAGCTCGCCGTCCGCGGACCAGCCGCGTGCGCTCAGCGCGCGCGGGACGTCCAGCAGCCGTACATAGAGCCAGTCCATGTCGCCGCTCACCTCGCCGGCGCGGAAATCCTCGAGCTGCCAGCGCAGCGGGTGCCGGGGCGGGACGTGCTTGAACACGACCTTGGTGACCAGGTCGTGCGCGAGTACGAACCGGGCCAGGGCGGTGAAGGCGGTGTCGTCACCGGCGATGGTCTCGTCGACGGTCAAGGTGTCGCCCTCGACCAGATAGCTGGCGTACCCGTCGGGGACGCCGGTCGTGTCCCGGTGGACGGCGATGTGACGCGGCGCCGGAGAGATCGGGGGCTGGCCCGCGCGCAGAGCCCACCAGCGGTGCGGCCGGGACAGCGCGCCGGGCTGGCCGCGGCGGTACCGGTCGTACACCTCTTCCAGGATCTCCCCGCACTCGGCACGACGCAGCACCTCGACCGAGCCCTGGTCCGGACCGGTCGCCGCTGCGTGGGCCGCCGCGCGCGCCCGGGGCAGCGTGAGGGCGGCCCGGTGGCGCTGGACCGTCAGCCGCTGCGTGTAGGTCGCCGGTCCATAGCCGAACCGGCCGTAGATCGGGGCCTCCGAGGCCAGCAGCACGGAGAGGAACTCCCCGCGGGCCCGGAACTGGGCGAGCTGATGCCGCATCATCGCACTGAGCACGCCCTGGCGCCGGTGCGAGGGCAGGACGCCGACGGCGGTCACCCCGGGGGCCGGGACGAGGATCTCACCGGGCAGGGTGAGCTCGAAGGAGTGCGCCCCGGCGGTGCCGACGGGCCGCCCGTCGGCCGTCAGGGCGAGCAGACAGCGGTCCATCTCGAGCGCCGACCACCACAGCCCGCCACCCTCGACCGGGGTTTCCGGGAAGCGCCCGAACGCGGCATGCACGGTGTCGACGAAGACGTCGAGGTCCTGGTCGGTCGTGGGACGAATCTGCATCGCTGCGGCTGCCTCCTCGGGATACCGGCACCACGGCTCATGGTGCCTGGCCACACTGCAGCGTTGCGCCATGGCCGGGTCAAACGAATTACGGAGCCCAGAGGGCGGATGCCCGACGCCCGTCCGATCCCGCCCGAGGTCGCGGACGGGCGACTGGGGAACCCTGCCGCGGCGGGGTTCAGCCGACTGGAAGCCATCGGTCCAGGTAGGCGCTCAGACCTTCCGGTTCGGCATCGTGGGCGACGTATCCGAGATACCCGTCAGGCCGTACGAGGGCATGGGCGACGCCTGGCCACGGGCTGTCCTGACCGAGTCGGTGCACGGCGACCAACCGCCGGCGCCCCCGCAGAAGCGGGGCGTGCCAGTCGGCCGGCCACGCGCGGACGGGGCCCGCCAGCAGCAGCTGCCAGCGAGGGCCGGTGACACGGGGCTGGAGGCCGTGGGGCACGTCGGGCAACCGTTCCCCGGCGCGCGGCCCGTGTCCTCGGGAGCCGCCTGCGGTGAGGGGGCTGTGCCGGTAGTGGATGCCCAGTTCGGAGACCGTGCGGAAGACCCGGCCGCGTGGTCCGGTCGCCCGGAGCGCCAACGGGGCCAGCCGCGGGGCAAGTCGGGTCCGGGCCAAGCGGACGAGCGGATGGCGGCTGGTGCCGAAGGTGAAGGCGCGATCCGTGAAGCGCAGCACGCTGCGGCCGACCGGGGCGCGCTCGGCCTCGTAGGTGTCCAGTAGTTCACCGGGACCCTCGCCACGGCAGCAAAGCGCGAGCTTCCAGCCCAGGTTGAGCGCGTCCTGGATGCCGGTGTTCATGCCCTGTCCCCCGGCCGGGCTGTGGATGTGGGCGGCGTCCCCGGCCAGGAAGCAGGACCCGGCGCGGTAGCGGGTGGCACCGCGGTTGTGGAGCCGGAAGTCGGTCATCCAGGCCGGGTCCCGCAGAGTCAGCCGGTCGGTGCCGTACCGGTCGGCGAGTCGTTGCAGCGACTCCAGCGTGACCTCCGCGTCGGGGGCGTCGGGTGGCCTCATCGTGAGCAGCCGCCAGGTGGCCGGCCAGCCGAGCGGGAAGAAGAACAGCATGCCCTCCCCGCTCATGTACGTGTGCACGGCCCCCGGCTCCAGCCCGTCGACCTCCAGGTCGGCGAGGATGAACGTCTGCGGATAGGCGTACCCCTCGAAGCCGATCCCCGCCTGGGCCCGTACGGCGCTGTGGGCACCGTCGCAGCCCACGACGTACCGCGCCTCGAGGACCTCCTCCGCGCCGCCACCGTTCCGCAGGCGGCAGACCGCGTAGGAGTCCTTCTGCTCCAGCCCGACCAGTTCGGTGCCGCGCTCGACCGTCACGTCCCGCGCGGACAGGTGTGCGGACAGGATGTTCTCGGTCGCGGCCTGCGAGAGGAACAGCAGGAAGGGATAGGCGGTGTCGGTCAGCCCGATGTCGAACAGCGGTATCCGGAGCACGCGCTTCGGCAGGTGCATATGCACCCGGATCGCCGGGTTGCCCCGGGCGACCAGCTCGTCCGTGACGCCGAATCCGGCCAGGGCCTCCAGAGTGCGGGGCTGGATGACCAGCGCCCGTGATTCGCGGACCCGGTCCAGCGAGCGGTCGACCACCCGGAACGGGACGCCGTACGCGCGCAGTTGCGCGGCGAGCGCCAGCCCGGTCGGGCCGGCGCCGACCACCAGGACGTCCAGGGGCACCGCCGCCATGACTCCACGGTAGCGCCGCAGGTGCCGGCAGCCGAGGTCTCGCGGTGGCAGGGGGTTCTCGCCGGTCCGGCACCCGCCCGGCGCCGACTGTCCGCCGGCCCTGAGGCATCGCTGCAACACCCAACGTGGTCATCGGCTTGTCTGACCCAATAGCGCATACGCCGTCGAACCGGTGGGGCCGGCGGGCGAAGATGGCGTCGGGCACGTGCCGCGGGCGCTCACACCTTCATTCGCGAAGAGCCACTTCAGGAGCCGATGATGGACGACGAACTTCAGCTGATCAGCGACGGCGACGGGCTGGCGGTCATCGGGAGTCCGACGGCTGTCGAACGCTTCCTCGTCTCCGAGAAGCTGCCGTCGAGGGACCTCGGGCTGCCCCGGCTCGGACCCGCCCTCAGCGCGTTGGCCGGTGCCACCCAGACGGGATCCGAGATCGCGGCCAACTCAGGTCGCTGGGTGAAGCTGACCGAGCAGTCCGCGCAAGCTCTCAAGAAGTACCCGCTGATGAAAGGTTCGCACCCGGGTGTCAGCCGTGCCGTGGTGACGGAGAACGGCAGGATCAAGGGCCTGCTGGAAGTGGTGCGCACGCCCGGATCGCTGCTGTCCAACCCGGGTCTGATGGCTGGTGCCGCTGGGCTCATGGCCCAGCTTGCGATGCAGCAGACCATGAGCGAGATCACCGACTACCTCGCCGCGATCGATGCCAAGGTCGACGACGTGCTCCGGGCCCAGGAGGACGCGGTGTTGGCGGACATGATCGGAGTCGGCATCGTCATCGACGAGGCCGTCACCGTCCGCGAGGAGGTGGGTCGTGTCTCCGAGGTCACGTGGTCGAAGGTGCAGGCCGTGCCGATGACGATCGCGCGGACGCAGGCCTACGCGTTGCGGCAACTGGACGCGCTCGCGGAGAAGTTGGAGGGCCAGACCAGGATCGGTGATCTCGCCAAGGCGTCCAAGGAAGCAGAGGGCACGGTGCGGGAGTGGCTCGCCGTGCTCGCTCGGTGCTTCCAGCTGCACGACGCGATCGCCGTCCTCGAACTCGACCGCGTGCTGGACGCGTCTCCGGACGAACTGGACCGGCATCGAGTCGGACTTCGGGCCGCCCGGCAGAAGCGGACAGAACTCATCTCCCAGAGCACCGAGCGCCTGTTGGCCCGCGTGGACGCGGCGGTCGGCACAGCCAACGCGAAGGTGCTGCTGCACCCGAGCGCGTCCCCGGCTGTGGTGCAGGCGGGCAACCACGTTGCGATCACCGTCGGAGACTTCCACGGGCGGCTCGGGATCGAGCGCGGGGAGCAGTCGTCGGAGGCGCGACGGTGGGTGGAGGCGGCCGCTGAGGCGAGGGGCAAGGTGCTCGAGGCGGGAGCGGACGGCGTCGACGCCGCCAAACGCATCGGTACCGAAACCCTCGGCCGAGCCAGATCGGTGACCGGCAACCTCTCCAGCGGGATCGCCGAGCAAGTGCTCCGTCGGCGCGGGAGCGGCAAGGAACGCGCCGAGGAGGACTGAGGAGGCCGGCCCGCACCATGGCCGTCCGAACCGGCCGTGGGTGTGCCGTCTCGTTCAGTACGAGCAGTCGGGACTCCGCCGTCGACCGGGCACCCGACGAGCTCACCGAGTGGTACCTCCTCCAGGCCTGGCCGGCCTCCGCTCAGGACACGACGGTGCTCCGCCGCCGCGACGCCTACGGAGCCGCCGTCCGCGTCCGTTGAGCGTCGACCCCGGCGACGCCGACCGGCCACGTCAGCTGATCAGGTCGACCAGCAGCTTCGCCGCCACCGTCGCCCCGTCGGAGCGGATCGTGGCGGCCACGGCGGCCGCTCGGGCGCCGGTCTCGGGGGTCAGAGTCGTCTTCAGTGCGGCCGACAAGGACTCGAAGGTCGGCGTCGGACCGTCGTGGGCCACGCCGATGCCCAGCTCGGCCACCCGGCCCGCCCAGTACGGCTGGTCCGCCATCTGGGGAACCACCACCTGGGGGGCGCCGACCCGGGCGGCCGTCGTCGTGGTGCCCGCGCCTCCGTGGTGCACGACGGCGGCCACCCGGCCGAACAGCGCCTGATGGTTGACCTCGCCTACGGCGAAGCAGTCCACCCGGTCGTCGGTCGGTCCAAGGTCCGCCCAACCGCGCCCGATCACGACGCGGCGGCCCTGCGCGCGGACCGCCTCGACGGCGACCTGAGCGACGTCGGCCGCACTGTTCATCGGCATGCTGCCGAAGCCGACGTACACCGGCGGTGCGCCCGCGTCCAGGAAGGCCGACAACTCGGCCGGGAGCGGGCGCTCGTCCGGCAGGATCCACGTGCCGGTCTGCACGACGTCGAGGTCCGGCGTCTGCCGCCACGGGTCCAGCACCGGGTCCGTCGCCAGCCAAGGCCGGTCGCCGATGACGTAATCGCGTACGTGCTTGACCGGAGGCATCCCGGCGGCCGCCCGGTTCGTGTTGAGCGCCTCGCCGAACAACGCGTCGATGCTCTGGGCGTCCAGCTCCCACAGCAGCCGGTTGTCGGTCACCTCCGGCGGGAACGGCCGCCCCTGGTACGCCAGCGGCCGGCGGTGCGCGGCCGGCAGGGTGAGCTGCTGGAAGGTCACGGACACAGAGCGGATGCCCAGCATCTCCGCCACCGACAGCGCCCCGGCAGCGGCCGGCACCATCCCCGTCGCCACCAGCACGTCGCATCCCTCGGCCGCCGCGGGGAGCACCTCGAACTGCCCGGCGATCACCTCGGCGGCGCGCTGCGGCAGGCCGGACGCCGGCGGGGACTGTTTCGTCCACTCCCGCGCCGACCGGCTGACGGGTATCAGCGGCACACCCACACCGCCCAGCCGGTGCGCGAAGTCCTCGTCGGGCGGCGCGCACACCGCTACCTCCGCGCCGAACTCCCGTAGCCGCAGGGCGAGACCCACCAGCGGTTCGACATCCCCGCGCGACCCGAACGTCGACAACAACACACGCACTCGCGACACCCGTTTCCGTAGCTTCCTGCCTCGGCTGGTGATTCTGCGCTACGACGGGGCCCTTGCCGCAAGCCCCGGAGTGCGCGATACGTTGGCCGTGGCCGGACGTGAGCGACTCCCCACCGCTTCGGCCCGGCAACGGTCAGGCGGGACGTTCAAGCGGCAGGCCGAAAGCGGGGAACAGGTCGGCCCGGTGGAACGCGAGCACGGAGACGACTCCCGCTTCGACCACGGTCAGCACCTGCACATAGCGCGCGTGAAAGCGGTCGTCACGGCCGCGGGTGTACAGGGCGAAGGCGGGCTGGCCGTTGGCGGACGTCTCCACCATGACCCGGCGTCCGGCGCCCGGCGGCAGCTTGGCGGCGAGCAGACGCAGGACGTCCTCCCGGCCGCTGAACCACGTCGGGACCGGGGGCATCTCCCACCGGACGTCCTGGGTCAGGAGCCCTTCGAGGGCGACCAGGTCCGCCCGCTCGAACGCCCTGGCGTACTGGTCGAGCAGGGCCCGGCGGCGTGGCTCGTCGGGTTCGCTCAGCTGCTCCTCGGCGGGCGCCACCCGGGCGAGTTCGGCCCGCGCGCGCTGGAGCGAGCTGTTGACCGCCGTGGTCGTCGTACCGAGCGCGGCGGCGACCTCGGAGGCCGGCCACGCCAGGACGTCCCGGAGGATCAGCACCGCCCGCTGGCGCGGCGGCAGGTGCTGCAGCGCGACGACCATCGCCAGCCGCAGACTCTGCCGTATCCCCACGACGTGGGCCGGATCGGTGCTCAGGGAATGATCGGGGAAGGGTTCCAGCCAACTCGCCTCCAGCATCGGCGCGTCCAGATCATCCGGATCGCTTCCGGGCGCTCCGAGCGCCGAGGGGACCAGGCGGCGGCTGCTGTGCTTCAGGGCGTTCAGGCACAGCCGGGTGGCGATCCGGTACAGCCAGGTCCTGACCGAGGAGCGCTGCTCGAACTCCCCGAAGCCCTTCCAGGCGCGCACATACACGTCCTGGACCACATCCTCCGCGTCGTGCAGCGAGCCGAGCATCCGGTAGCAGTGCGCGATCAGTTCACCGCGGACCTGTGCGAACTCCTCCTCCAGGTTCATCGAAGCTCCTCCACCGGTTCGGGGCGAGTGACCGGGGCGACGGGCCGCGCGCTGTGCCGTACGCCGATGCAGAGTCCCGCCGCCGCGCCGAGCAGCGACAGGACGCCGCCGGCGGCGAAGATCCGGGTGAATCCGGTGGGGAAGGACGCGTAGCCATCGGCGGCGGCGAAGACCGCGGCGAGGACGGCGACTCCGGCGGCCCCGCCGAGCTGGCGCATCATGCCGTACACGCCGGAAGCGAGCCCGACGGCCTCGCGGGGCAGTGCTCCCAGGGTCGCGCTCTGCGCCGCCGGGAGGGCCATGGAGACACCGCATCCGGCCACGATCAGCGGTGCCACCAGGTCGCCGTACCGCGCCGTAGCGGTGCTCGCCAGGCTGAGCCAGAACATGCCGACAGCTTGCAGCCCCAATCCCGCGGCGACCAGCGGGCGTTCACCCACCCTGTCCACCAGGCGGCCGGCGAGCGGTGACACAAGGAAGAGCGTGCCGGTCCACGGCAGCAGCCGCAGCCCGGCCTCCAGCGGGCCGGCGGCGAAGGCCGCCTGCATGTACTGGGCCATGAAGAACACCGCGCCGAACAGCGCCGCGGTGAGAAAAAAGCCCGCCGCGTTGCCCGCCGAGAAGGCCCTCGACCGGAAGCTGGACAGGGGCATCATCGGCTGCGGGGCCCGGCGCTCCCAGAGCAGGAAGACCACGAGCAGGACGACGCCGGCCGACAGCGAGCCGATCACCTCGGCACTGGCCCAGCCGGCCGGAGCGCCGCGGACCACGCCCCAGACCATGCCCAGGACGGCCAGGGTGATCAGCGCGCCACCGGGCAGGTCCAGCCGGCGCACCGCGCCCCTGCTCTCGCCGATCCGCAGCAGGACGAGCGGAACCGCCACCGCGCCGGCCGGCACGTTGATCCAGAAGATCCACTGCCAGGCGAGCCCCTCGGTCACCGCGCCGCCCACGACCGGACCGGCCAGCACGCCAAGGCCTGTCAGACCGCTGAAGACACCCGTGGCCCAGCCCCGCCGCTCGGGCGGAAAGGCCGCGCCGATCAGGCTCATCGCCAGCGGCATCACGGCGGCCGCGCCGACACCCTGAACAGCCCGCGCGGCGATCAGCCACGCCACGGACGGTGCCAGCGCGCAGGCCGCCGAGGCGAGGGAGAACAAGCCGAGGCCGACCGCGAACATCCGCCGCCTGCCCCATCGGTCGCCGAGCGCCGCCGCGATCATCAACAGCATGGCGAAGCTCAGGGTGTAGGCGTTGACCGTCCACTCCAGCTGTTCGATGGAGGCACCGAGATCCTGTCTGATGCTGCCCAGCGCCGCCGCCACCACCAGCACGTCCAGCGCCACCATCACCGCACCGAGCGAGGCCAGGCCCAGTACCCAGCGTTGCCCGGCGGTTGTGCGGTCCTTGCTGCCCACGAGAGGTCCTCCAGAAAGTCGCCGTCACTGATACCGACAACCGGGAGGGCTCCGAATCATCGCCGCGATGAGTCAGTGGTGTTCGCGTTGTCCCTATCAGTGACAGCGCACCGATCGCGTGGAGGAGAGTCCGATGAGCACCGTGATCCGCTACCGCACCCGGCCGGAGTGGGCCGACGAGAACCAGCGTCTGATCGAGAAAGTCTTCGCCGAACTGGCGACAGCGGCGCCGCCCGGACTGCGCTACAGCACCTTCCGGCTCGCCGACCAGGTCACCTTCGTCCATGTCGTGGATGGCGAGGGCCTGCCCGAACTGGCCGCCTTCCAGGAGTTCCAGCGTGACCTGCGCAGCAGGCTGGCCGGTGACGTCACACGTGAAGAGGCCGGCGTGATCGGAACGTACGCCCATTCGACCGTGACCAGCCACGGTTGACCGGCAGGGGGTGTGTGAGTCGGGGCCGCCCGCTCGTTCGGCAACCGGGCGGCCCGGCGCGCAGGCGCACGGGGACAGGGGGTGAGGGGTCACCGCTCCTGCGATGGATCACCGCTTTTGCGTGGGAGGCGTGAACGGGCCGGTCTCAGGAGCCGTACAAGCCTCGACCATGGTCCGCTCGCCGGCGACCTTGGCGGCGATCCGGTTCAACATCGTCGTGAAGGACGCCTGTTGTTCCGTAGTCGGCATCTCGGTGTCCTGGACGCCCAACTGGGCTGATCAGTAGAGGAGTTCGTCTCCTGCGCACAGCCTCCGGCCATCCCATGTCTTCTTGCGCAGGTCTCGGCGACTCTCTCGAGCCGGGCGGGGGCGCAGCGGGCCGGACCAGGAACGTCCGGCCCTTCGTCGGGGACTTCTCAGTACCGCGCCTCGGCCGCGGCCTTGAGGTCGGCCAGCCAGCCCTCCAGTCCCATGCCCAGGACGTCGGTCGCGAGCGGGACGTCCGCCTCGACCTGTTCTCCGGTCCAGGTCTCCTCCGTGCGGACGCGGACGCCGCCGCCCTTCACCTTCTCGAACGTCCACACATGGACACCCTCGTCGATGCGCAGCCCCTCACCGACGGCCGGCCCGGTCCACCGCAGGCACTTGTGGTGCTTCAGCTGCTGGACGGTGGACGTGATCTCCAGGGTGGTCTCGGGTGTGGTGGGCGTGGCCGGTGCCGGTGTCGTCCATCGGAACGCCGAACCCTCGCGAAGCCGACCGGGCTCGAGACGTTCGGCGCTGAGGACGGGCGCCTGCCACGCGGGCCACCGCTCGATGTCGGTCTGGAGCTTCCAGATCGTCTCGATCGACGCGTCGATCACGATGGCCGTCGAGTAGCGGATCTGCGCGGCGGGGTCGACCCCCTTCCCTCGGCAGGTCGGGGCGCCGCGGTGGGTCGGCCCGCTCCCGGCCGGGGCCGCGTGGGCCGGCAGGGCGGCCGTTGCGAGGAGACCGGTGGCGGCGAGTGAGATCGCGAGTGCGGTGGCCAGGCGGTTCGGTGACGGCGTGGTGCGGGTGTTCTGCATGGCGTTCCCCTTGGTCCAGAGCGATCGGGTGCGAAAGGCGTGGTGTGGCGAGCAGGTGTCCGCGGGTGATGCGTTCAGCCACTCATCGCCGGCCGGCCCGGTGAATGGTCACGACGAGTACGGCCGAAGCGGCGGCGATGAGACCCACGAACCCCGGGTGCATGTCCTTGGACAGGCTCGGGGCGCCGTCGGGTCGGGTCAGCCAGATGACGAGGGGGATCGCGTAGGCGGTCGCGACCAGTGCGGCCGCGAGGCGCACCGCACGGTCGGGCACCCGCAGCAGAGCGCCGACCAGGGCGCTCACCACCGGCACGACGGCGATCAGGGCGAACTGTCCGACGACCATCACGGGCACGGCCCATGCGGAGACGGACACCGCCACGGGGATACGACGGGGTGGGCGGGTGGGCGACATGGATGTGGCTGCGGTCACGGGATCTCCCCCTGGTAGCTAGATGCTTTGCCGTTCGTTAGAAGTTGTAACCCGCTAACGCCGCTGGAGTCAAGAACTTTCGTTATAGCATCTAACCTGATGCCATGATGGAGCCATGAAGGTCATCGTCGTCGGAGCCGGGGTACTGGGAGTCAGCGTCGCCAGACAGCTGGCCGTCAGCGGCGAGGAAGTCCTCCTCGTGGATCAGTGGGGAGCCGGGAGCGGCACCACCGCGACCACGTTCGCCTGGACCAACTCGAGCCGGAAGCCGGACCCCGACTACCACGCGCTCAACCTCGCGGGGATGGAGGAGCACACCCGGCTCGCCGAGCAACTGCCCGGCGCACCCTCCTACTTCCCCAGCGGAGCGCTGCAGTGGGCGGACTCCGCGAGCGAACAATGGCTCGCCGCCAACGTGGAACGCCTGCAGTCCCTCGGCTATCCCGCGCGCTGGGTCACGCCCGCCGAAGCGGCACGACTCGCGGGCGGCGGCCTACGGATCCCGCGGACCATCACGGCCTGCGCCCACTTCCCCAGTGAGGGTTACGTTCTGCCCGACCTCTTCGTGGCCAACCTGCTGGCCGATGCCGAGCGGCACGGAGCCAGGTTGGCGCTCGGCGAAGTCGTAGCCATCGATGACAGAGCTGACGGAGTGTCCGTCACCGTGGCCGGAGGCGAGACCTTCGCAGGTGACCGGGTCGTGCTGGCGGCGGGCCGCTGGACGCGACAACTCGCCGCACGAGCCGGTATCGACATTCCCATGGTGACGGCAACCAGCCGCGGATCGACGACTGTCGGCCTGCTCGGGTACGCCGAGACTCCCTGGCTCGACCTGCCCTGTGTGATCCACAGCCCTGGCCTCAACCTCCGCCCAGCGGCCCGAGGCAGGACCGTCCTGCAGGCGCTCGACCTGAACGCCGACGCCGATCCGGCCAACCCTCCCTCGGAGGACGGCGACCTTGCGCGCACGCTCGCGCAGCGGCTCTCGGCCCTGCTCTCCGAGCCGAGCCGCGCCCCGGGGATCGAGCCGCGCATCGGCTTGCGGTCATTGCCCGCGGACGGCCACAGCGTCGCCGGCTACGCATCCGACCAGTCCCGCGTTTACTGCCTGGTCTCGCACAGCGGGATCACCCTGGCGCCGATTCTGGGTCGACTGGTCGCCGGCGAGGTCGCCGCCGATCAGGAGGAGGACCTGCTGCGGCCTTTCCGGCCCACCCGATTCATCGGCGTTGGGCGCTCGGACACCGAGGTCGACCAGCGCGCCACCGCTCTCGGCGAGCAGTAGACCAGCGGGCGGGGTTCGGTCAGCCGGCAGAGGAAGCGCGGCGGCCGTGGTGGCGCCGGTACCACAGCCCGGCGACCCCCGCGGATCCCGCCGCCAGAACGATGGCGAGGACCGGCCAGTGACTGTCGGCGATGCGCAGGCCGGCCAGGAAAGTGACGGCGGTCAACGCGAGTGGCACGAGGAGGGAGACGAGTGCGCGCACTGCCGCCGCTATGACTTCCGGCTGGGGACGGGAGATCCGACGGCGGCGCGCAGCGGGGGCGGGGTGGCCGAAGTAGTAGGTCTGGACCCGGCGAGCCAGGCGGGCGTCGGCGCGTTGATAGGACATCGCCATGTACGGCAGCCAGACCAGTGGAGCGACAAATCCGACCAGAAGGACCAGGCCGAGGAGCAGCCACCGCCAGGCCTGCACGGCGAACCTGCGTACCCGCCCGCCCGCATCCTCCCCTCCCTCGCCCGGCGCGAGCACGCCGAGCAGACGGGCCATGCGCAGGGTGACGTCCCACAGAGCCGCCCATCGCCTCCAGCGGCCCGGAGCGTCCGCGGCTCTTGGCGTCCGGGCGAGCGCGTCCCGCGCCTGCCGGGTGTCCTCGTACACGCCTTGGAGGACGAGAAGTTCTTCGGCGCGGGCGCTCGCCGTCGGGTCGCGGCCGTCGAGTGCGGCCAGCTCCAGGACCGTACGCGCCTGGCGGAGCAGAGCCACGCAGAACGCGACGGGAATGAGCACGATGAAGGGGCCACCCACGAGGGACCCCTCCGAAACGACGGCTCGCCGGCCGCGGGCGATCACCAGGCCTCGGAGTTCCACGTCGGTGACGTCGGGGTGGTGGTGACGGAGCTGCTCGACTACGCGAGGCACGGCGGGACCCATGCGGCGGACGGCGAAGGCGGCGAGGAGTTCGGGGAGGTGCCCGGGGTCGGTGACGATCGAGGCCAGCAGCGAGCGCTCGAGGGAGGAGTCCTGGCGAGCGCCCTCCGCCTTGCGTTTGTCCCGGTGCGACACATGTCGTATCTATCACGAAACGCACCGCACGGCGCATAGGGCCTGTATCTACACCTATCGGATGATCCGGGGCACAGCCGCCGGTGCGGTGTCGCACTCGCCCCGGGGGCGGCCGTTACCGAGGACGGGACGGGTCGGCCCGTCCTCGATGAGCGGCGTCCTGGCCGCCGGCCGCCTACCGCGTGCTGCCCGCGAGACCGCCGCCCGGCCTCACTTCAAGTGCCGGTCCAAGAACCGGCACCCGTCCTCCAGTTCGAACCGCGGGGTGCCGGTGTGCCCTCCCACGTTGGCGTGCAATGTCTTCTGCGTGCTGCCGAAGGCGTCGAACAGTTCAAGGGCGCGCTGCCGGGGGTTCCCTTCGTCGTCCCACTGCAGCAGGAACAGCAGCGGGATGGTGACCTGACGGGCCTCCTCGCGCTGGGCACGGGGGACGTAGCCTCCGGCGAAGAAGCCCGCGGCCGCGATGCGCGGTTCGACCACCGCCAGCCGGATGCCGAGGGCGGCCCAGCCCCCGGAGTACCCGACCGGGCCGCGGGTGTCGGGCAGTTCGAGGAGGGCGTCGAGCGTCGCCCGCCATTCCGGCACCGCGTTCTCTACGAGGGGACCGATGAAGGACTCGAAGATCTCGTCCACCGGTTCGCCGGCCTGCATCGCCCGGCCAAGGTCGGCACGGGCCCGCTCCTGGGCGGCGGACCGGGGACGGTCGCCACATCCGGCGGCGTCGATGGTGGCCACCGCGTAGCCCCGCGCGGCGGTGTAGCGGGCCCGCGCCACCAGCCGGGGGTCCGCCTTGGGCAGCCCGTTGTTGTGGGACATCAGGATCAGCGGCGCCGGTGCGGATCCAGGCGTCCACACGGTGCCAGGGATCTCACCGAGGGTGAATTCGCGCTGGAGGACGCCGTCGTCGAGGCGTTGTTCGGAGGTGAAGTGCACGGTCGTGCCTTTCGGGAGTGCGCGTGAACGGCGCTCCCGGGCGACCTATCGCCCGACCGTGACCCCGGAGGGGAGCACCCATGTCGAAACTGCGTTCACGGGTACCACCTCCTCGTTCTCTCGCACGGCCTCGGTCGGGGAGGTTAGCAGGAATCACCGTGGCACGACGACAGCTTTTTCGGAGAGGTTCCGCGGCCCGGATACGCCGGCCCCCTCTGGCGAGTGACCACCTCAGGCTCGGCCAATTTCCTGCGCGACGCAGGCATCTTGGCTAGTCTCCTGCGTGACACAGTTAATGCACAGCGCAGCAACTCACCTCCAGGGGGAACTCATGCTCACCGTCGCCGTAACCGGAGCCACCGGAGCCCAGGGCGGGGCCACCGCCCGCGCCCTGCTCGCCGCTGGTCACCGCGTGCGCGCCTTGACCCGCGGTCCCGCCTCACTCGCCGCCGAAACGCTGCGCGACCTCGGAGCCGACGTCCGCCACGCCGACTTCGACGACCGCCCGTCCCTGGACGCGGCCTTCGCCGGGGCGGACTCGCTCTTCGCGGTCACCACCCCGTTCGGCACCGACACCGAAACCGAGACACGGCAGGGCAAGGCCCTCATAGATGCCGCGGCAACGGCCGGCCTCACGCACGTCGTGTTCACCTCCGCCGCCCATGCCGACCGCGGCACCGGGGTCCCTCACTACGAGAGCAAGTTCATCGTGGAGCAGCACCTGCGCGAGGCCGGAGTGTGCTGGACCGTGATCGCCCCGGCCGCCTTCACGGACAACTGCATCAGCGGCTGGACGCTGGAAGGGCTGCGCCAGGGCAGCTTCGCCTGGCCCATGCCCGTCGACACGCCGTTCGCCCTCATCCCCGCCACGGACATCGGCGCGTTCGCCGCACTGGTACTCCAGCGCCGCGACGAGTTCGCCGGCCGCCGCATCGACATCGCCTCCGATCAGCGCACCCCCGGCGAGATGGCGCAGATCCTCACGACGGCCAGCGGCCGTCCGATCCGCCACCAGGAAGTACCGCTGGCCCAAGTGCGGACCCACTCCACCGACCTGGCCGCCATGTTCACTTACTTCACCACCTCGGGCCTCGAAGTCGATGTAGCAGCGCTGCACCGCGACTACCCAGAAGTCGGCTGGCACAGCTTCGCCGACTGGGCCGCCACCCAGGACTGGACCACGCTCCTGGCGCCCCGACCCACGCGCCGGTAGGGGGCTGGCCAGGGCATGTCCGCTGACGACGGCCACCACGTCGACCGGCTGCTTAGGCTCGGTGTGCACGACCCACTAGTGTGATCAAGGGCTCACGGGCGGCTTGGCCCGAACAGTCCGCCCGAACAGTCCGATCGCAAGGCACGAGGTCGATTCCCCCGGGGGGCCGGACAAGTGAGCAGCCGTCACGTCGTACGTCGGCACCGCACCGCTGCAGGACGGCGCGGCTCGCTGTTACCTGGTCAGCGCAGCACGTCCGTTGGCCCGAGGCGGCGACTTCCCAGTGGCTCGAGGCCGGAGCGGTATTCGGTGTCGTTCGTCCAGGCTCGGCCGATGTACGGCTGGGCACACACCGACGAGAGCATGGCCCGTTTGACACGGGTGGGGTACACCGAAGTTCCGCTGGACGATTTCTTCGACGTCGAGGTCGAGCGAAACGGCCACATTCGCCGGATCGCACTGGAGGGGTTGTCCCTCCGGTCGGAGGGGCTGCCCGGTGGTGAGTGCGAGGCCGAGGCTTCCGTCCATGTGACCGTGTGGTCCATCGGCTTCGCCGTGTGGCGGGTATCCGTGTGCAGCGACGACGTCCGCCTGCCCCGGCATGCCGCTGGTGAATGGATCGCCGGGTTGCACGCCCTGGAGCACGAACTGCCGGACGGTCCAGTTGCCGAGTGGCGATTTCTTCTGGACGACGAGGAACACGTCGTGCGGGGCAATGTCCGTCGGCTGTTCGACTATCTGGGTTTCGCCGCACACGAGTCCATGCTCGAGCGCCCGGTCGATCCCGACCTCCTGCGCAGGTGGTCGTACACAGGCGCAGCCGCCCGGCAGAGGGCTAGCGAGCTCGTCGACTCCGGTGAGAGCGCCTACGTTTATCCGGCGACCTTCGGGACCCACATGGAGTTGCTCTGGACGGACGCCCGCAGGGTGGGCCCTGATCCGTCCCGGTGGGCTCCCAGCCTGATGGGGTTCGCCGAGGACAGTGAGCTCGAGTCGTACACCATGGATGAAAACCACGGGCGTTACTGGTGGTTCATGCGAGAGTTCCAAAGCCTCTCGGTCTCCGTCGTCGGGGATGGCGAGATGCGGCCGCGGAACGGCGTCTGGGAGCAGTTCCGGGTTCAGCTGATCGAGTATCTGGCCCTGCGCCGCGGGGTACTGCGTTCGATCCAGCGGGAGACGTTGCGAGTCGCGGCCGAGCGGGCGCCTCTGGCCCGCCGCCGGGTTTCGGAGTGGTTGTGGTTGATGTCGGTGGCCATGGACGAGTACGTACTCGCCGGATGGCAGGCGGCCCGCTTCGAGCGCATGAAGGTGTGCTTCCAACAAGCGGCGTCCTTACGGGACATCACGACGCTCGAATCCCAGGTTCGGCTGAACATCGAGTCCTTCCAGGGGCGGCTCGACGCGGAGAGCGACCGCGCCGGCGTCGCCGCCGCCGTACTGTTCGGCATCGTCGCGGCTACGGCCCTGGTGCCCGGCGGTCAGGTCGCCGCCCGCGGCGTGCTGGGACTCGACGGCAGCTTCGAGGACTTCCCGTTCCTCCACCCGCTCGCCTACCTCGCCCTCACCACCGGACTTCTCGCAGTCATGGCGTTGGTGGGATGGGGGCTGCTACGGCGAGTTCGCTGGCTTCGTCCGCCGCGCCCCAACGGGGGCCAGGGTCGCCTGCGTCGTACGAGGACCCTTTGGACGCGTGCCCTGACAGGATGGTCCGTGAGTTCGAGGAGGCGGCATCGTGCCTGACACCTGGGGGCTGCCGAGTGTGCCCGCCGATGAGCTCGACCACGAGCTGATGGAGCAGGCCACCAGCTTGCTGCTGAGCCGACGCAGAACGGGGTTCCACTCGGTCGCCGCGGTGGCCCTCGCCTCGTCCGGGCGGCGGTACGCAAGCCTTGACCTGCGGTCCCGCAAGAACGCCGTGTGCGCCGAGCCGGGGGCGATTGCTGCGGCGCACTCGGTGGGCGACTACGACGTCCGCCGTCTCGCCGCGGTCGTCCTCGTCGGCCCGGACGGCCGTACCGGTCTGATCTCGCCCTGCGGGAGTTGTCGAGAGCTGATCAACTATCAGAACCCCGACTGCGAGATCCTCTTCGATGTAGGGGGCCAGCCGGCTCGGATCACGGCAAGGGACCTCTTCCCTTTCGCGGGCATCGCGGGCCAGGCGGACATCACGGGTCCGCCGAGCCGCCACCCGCCTGCCGCCGCAGCACCCGGTAAACCAGACCCCGATGAGCCCCCGCACCGATGACAGGTGACTCTCGCTCGCCGACGGTGAGACTCTCACCGCTTCACCGAGGCGGATCAGCCGTCGGTCCAGCCCTCCACGCCCGCAGGCCCGTTGCGCGGCCCACAGTGCTCCGTGGGGAAATGGCGAACTGACGATCCCCCTCCGGCCTCGACTCCCCCAGTCGGCGCGGCGCACGCCCTCGCCCGGTTGAGCTCTCTCGAGCGAAGGACGTGGAAAGATCTTGCCCAAAGATATGGACGGTACGTTCATTTCTTGCTTATATGTACGTAGCGTTCATTTAGCGAGGGAGAGCCACCATGAACACCCCCACCACTGATCGCGTCGCACTCGTCACCGGCGGTTCGGGCGGCATCGGCCGCGTCGTGGCCGAGCGGCTCGCCGCGGACGGGTTCGCGGTCGCCGTGCAGTACGCGGGAAACCAGGCCAAGGCCGAGGACACCGTGGCCGCGATCACCAAGGCCGGCGGCAGGGCCCTCGCCGTGGGCGGAGACGTCGCCGACGAGACCGCGATGAGCACGGCCTTCGACACGGTCGAGTCGGCCTTCGGCGGCATCGACGTGGTCGTGAACACCGCCGGCATCATGATCCTCGCGCCGGTCGCGACCTTCGACCTCGCCGACCTGGACCGGATGCACCGCACGAACATCCGCGGCACCTTCGTGGTCTCCCAGCAGGCGGCCCGGCGCATCCGCCCGGGTGGCGCGCTCGTCAACTTCTCGACCTCGGTGGTCCGCACCCAGCTGCCGACCTACGCCGCCTACGTGGCCAGCAAGGCCGCCGTGGAGGGCATGACCCTCACCCTGGCCCGCGAGCTGCGCGGCCGGGACATCACCGTCAACGCCGTCGCACCCGGCCCCACCGCCACCCCGCTGTTCCTGGACGGAAAGGACGACGCCGCCATCGCGAACTTCGCCAAGGCGACACCGCTCGAGCGGCTGGGCCGCCCCGAGGACATCGCCGAGGTCGTCTCCTTCCTCGCCGGGCCCGCCCGCTGGGTCAACGGACAGATCCTCTACGCCAACGGCGGCCTCGCCTGACCCTCTGCCGCACCCGCACGATCGCCCGCCGCCACCACTGCCCCCACGGCGCCGCAGCACGGCGCCACCCCTCGAAAGGAACCACGTCCATGCCCACCACCGGCGATGTCATCGTCATCACGGGCGCCTCCAGCGGCTTCGGTGCCCTCACCGCCCGCGCGCTGGCCGACGCCGGCCACACCGTCCACGCCGGCATGCGCCAGACGAGCACCCGCAACGCACCCCAGGTCAAGGCCGCCGTCGACTACGCGGACGAGCACCACGTCGACCTGCGCCCCATCGAGCTCGACGTGAACTCGCAGGACTCCGTCGACGCCGCCATCGCAGCGATCGAGGCCGAGCACAGCCGTATCGACGTGCTGATCCACAACGCCGGGCACATGGTGACCGGTCCCGCCGAGGCCTTCACCCCCGACCGGCTCGCCGAGCTCTATGACGTGAACGTGCTGTCCACCCAGCGGGTCAACCGCGCCGCGCTGCCCGGCATGCGTCGGCGCGGACAGGGACTGGTGGTCTGGGTGTCCAGCACCAGCGTCAAGGGCGGCACCCCGCCCTACCTCGCCCCCTACTTCGCCGCCAAGGCCGCCATGGACTCCCTCGCGGTGTCCTACGCCGGTGAACTCGCCCGCTGGGGTGTGGAGACCTCGATCGTCGTCCCCGGCTCCTTCACCAGCGGCACGAACCACTTCGCCCACTCCGGCCACCCCGACGACACGGCCGTCGAGGCCGCGTACGAGACCAGGTACGCCGGCCTGATGGACCAGGTGGCCACCAAACTCGCCGCCCTCGCCCCCGAAGGCGCAACGGCCTCCCTGGTCTCCGACGAGATCGCCCGCATCGTCGCCCTGCCTGCCGGACAGCGCCCCCACCGCGTCCACATCGACCCCGCGAACGACGGATCCGAGGAGGTCAGCCAGCTCGCCGACCGCGTCCGCCGCGAGTTCCTCACCCGCATCGACCTCGCCGACCTGCTCACCGTCCAGCACTCAAACCCTGCGGGCACGTCCGCCCTCCCGTCGACACCATCGGCGTACAGCCTTACTTCGAACTGGAGTTCATCGTGACGGTCCCCTCCCCCGGCTCCTGTGTCGCCGCCCGTAGGGTGAGCGGCAACGGCCACAACGGCACGCAGGAGCACACATGGTGAACAAGGCGAGCGGCCCCGACGCCAAGGAAGGCACCGGGCGCGGGCGGGGGCGCCGGCCCGCGGACGAGGTCCGGGCGGACGTCCTGCACACCGTGGGGGACCTGCTGCTCACCGAGGGCTTCGCCGACCTGACCTTCGAACGCGTCGCCAGGACATCCGGGGTCAGCAAGACCACGCTGTACAAATGGTGGCCCTCCAGGGGAGCGCTCGCCCTGGACGGTTACTTCCACGCCGTCGAGGAAACGCTCGCCTTCCCGGACACCGGGGACATCCACGCCGACCTGCTCACCCAACTGCGCGCCTTCGCCCACGTGATGACCGAGACGCCGGGCGGGCGCGTGCTGGCCGAGCTGATCGGCGCCTCGCAGAGCGACCCGGACCTGGCCGCCGCCTACCGCGAGCTCTACTCCTCGCACCGGCGCCGACTGGCGGGCGAACGCCTCCGACGAGCCCAGGAAGTCGGCCAGATCCGCGCCGACACCGACGTCCAGGTCCTCGTCGACCAGCTCTGGGGCGCCGTCTACCACCGCCTTCTCATCCCCGACGAACCCGTCACCGACGACTTCGTGGTCGCACTCGTCAGCAACCTTCTGAACGGAGTCCGCGCGAAGTGAGCGCGGTGACCCGTCACGGCGTGGGCCGGGACGGGCCGCCGTCGACCCTCCGCCCTCCGCGGTCTATTCCTCGGACCTCGGGCTCGCCTCCAGGGAAAGGTCGTTGTCGACCGTGTAGTAGGGACGCACCGCGACACCACCGACGGTGGCCGACGGATAGACGAAGATCTCCTTGCGGTCCGCCACGTCGTCGAGCAGTCGGCCGATACGGATGGCAGGGGCTTTAGCGTCCAGGCTGGTCCGGACGCTGAGGTCCCAGACGCGGCTGCCAGTGCCGCTTGCGGCGACCAGTTCCTCGAAGTCCACGGTGAAGGTGAATCGCCGACCATCGCCCTCGACTCGCGGCTCCCGGGTCCGGACCGCGCCGTCGGCACCCCGCAGGCGCAGTCGCACGACGGCTCCCGCCGACAGTGCGGCGCCGTGCGTCCGCGCCCTCACCGTCATCGACCGATCCGTCACCTCCATGCCCTCGACCTCTGCGTGGGCGGTGCGCAGCCAGGTCCGTACCGCGAGGTAGCCGTCCTTGGTGGTGTACGGCACCCGCACCGCCACCGGCGCCGGCCAGTCACGGGTGTGGCCGTCGACCAGGGCGCGCAGGTCCCGCAGACCGGGGCGGAGCCGTTGTCGCGCGGCTCCCGGTTCGGGGAGCAGGTACACGTCCCACCGTCCCTCGGCGAGAGGGGGCTCGGCGTCCAGGACGGCCCGCCAGCCACCGTCGGCCGCTGCTTCGAGAGGGAGTGAGCGGTGTTCGTCCTCGGGCATTCCCTTCTTGGGGCGCAGGCGCATCAGCAACTGGGGCGCCGAACCCGCGAGCTCGGGCAGGTGGAAGGTGATGCGGCCGTCCGCGCCGGCCGTGCAGTGGGCCCGGGGCTGTGTGTCAGGTGTCGTGGCGGTGCTCATCGCTGTTCCTTCCGTACGGCGCGCAGCGCACTGCCGGCCGCGGCATGGGCGGCGTCCCGCGCGGCGAAGGCGCTGCTGATCAGGGTGCGATGTATCGGCTCGCGTTCCGGTGCGGCGGGCCGTCCGGCCCGTCTCGCCGACATCGCGGCGCCGATCAGGCGTTCGGCCTGCTCCACGACGGGGCCGGGGGCGAAACGCCGGGCGTTCTCCATGGCCGTACGCCCCATGCGTCGGCGTCGCTCGTCGTCGCTGACGAGGTCCAGCAGAGCGTCACCGAGCGCGTCACGGTCACCGACGGGCACGAGGCGGCCGTCGACACCGTCCTTGATGATCTCGCCGGGTCCGTGCGGGCAGTCGGTGCTCACCACGGGCAGTCCGCAGCGCATCGCCTCGACGATGGTCATGCCGAACGGTTCGAAGTTGGACGCCGCGGCGCCGATCGAGCCCTTGACCCACTCCGCTTCCATCGGGGCGGCCGCCCCCATCAGGAAGACGTTGTCGCACAGGCCCAGGCTCTGGATGAGCCCGCGCAGCCGGTCCTGTTCCTCTCCCTTGCCGTAGATCCGGAGCTGCCAGTCCGGGTGTGCGGCGGCCACCCGGGCGAAGGCCTCGATCAGCAGGTCGTACCGTTTCACCGCTACCAGCCGACCGGCCGCGATGACCACCTTCGCGCGGCCGTCCGCGGCGGCCAGCACCGGATCGGGGACGCTGTTGGGGAGCGCCTCCACGCTGACTCCGGGCAACCGCATCTTGCGCCGGTAGGCGTCGGCGTCCGCTTCCGTGACCGTGGTGAGCACGTCGAGCCGCCGGTAGGCGCGGCGCAGCGCGGTGCGCAGCGCCGGTGAGTGGTTGTCGAGGGTGAGGTGCTCCTGGCCGACTCGGACGACATGCCGGGGGGCCTGATACGCCAGGTGCACGTTGAGCCCGGGGCGTGTGCCGATGACCACGTCGGCGTCGATGGCCTCCAGGCATTCCCCGATGCGTTGATCGGTCAGTTCGCTGTACTGCTGGTAGCGGTATTCGGCCGCCGGGAACACGCGCGCCGGTCTCAGGTGGAGCGGGTGTTCCTTTTCCTTCCGCAGGTCCACCAGGGGCCTGAGGGAGACCCTCGGGTCCAGGGTGAAGTTGGGGCGTTCCCGATGTCGTAGCACCGAGACGATCTCCACATCGTGACGGGTGGCCAGTGCCTGCGCCAGGTTGAAGGTCGTGGTGATCGTGCCCCCGATGCCATAGGCGTTGTGCAGGAGGAAAGAGATCTTCATGGAGGACTAGACCTCACCAACCCCCTTTCCGTTGTGTGTCGTTATTGGTTTGTTCTCTTTCCGGTCATGCGCGAGGACGACCGGCTGTCGACCGGCAACAGAACATCGATCGGTATGTCACGGTCCGGGTACGCCTCGCCGATCCGTCTGGCCCCGCAACCGCTGTGGCCGAAAATGTGTCTCTGAGCGCGTGGCGTGCTCGCTGGGCAGTGGGCGCGGGCCCGGTTCTTGGGGGATTCGATGAGCACATGGGAAGTGCCCGGGTACACCGAGTCACTCGAACTCGGCTCGGGAGCGAGCGGGCGGGTCGTCCTGGCCGTCCACGACGAGACCGGCGTCGCGGTGGCGGTGAAGTACCTCAGCGAGTCGCTGCGCGCCCGGCCCGGCTTCCTTCAGGGCTTCCGGGCGGAGGCACGGCTGCTCGGCGGGCTGGAGAGCGCGCACGTCACCGGGTTGTACGAGTACGTCGAAAGCCCGGACGGCGCCGCCATCGTCATGGAGTTGGTGGACGGCGTCTCCCTGCGGACGCTGCTGAGTCGGCACGGTCCGCTCGACCCGGAAGCCGCGCTCGTCATCCTCAAGGGTTCGCTGCTCGGCCTGGCCGACGCCCACCGCGTCGCGGTGGTCCACCGCGACTACAAGCCGGAGAACGTCCTGGTCCTACCGGACGGATCGTCCAAGCTAGTCGACTTCGGCATCGCGGTGGACTCGGGCACCACCGCCGGCGTGGCCGGAACCCCGTCCTACATGTCCCCGGAGCAGTGGACGGGCGCGCCCGCCTCTCCGGCTGCCGACGTGTACGCGGCCACGGCCACCTTCTTCGAGTGCCTGACGGGTCGCAAGCCGTACTCGGGCGACAACTTCGCGGAACTGGCGCTGCAGCACGTCGAGGCGCCCGTCCCGGCCGAAGAGGCCCCCGAAGCCGTGCGTGAGATCGTCCGCCGCGGTCTGGCCAAGGACCCGGCACAACGGCCCGCGCAGGCCGCGGAGTTCGTCACGGAGCTCGAGGCGGTCGCCGGTGCCGCGTACGGGCCCGACTGGGAGGAACGCGGCCGGTGCCGGCTCGCCGCACTGGTGGCGCTGCTTCCCCTGCTGCTGCCGTCGGCGCGTACCGGGCCCCGCACCACCACGGACATCGCCCGCACGGTCCTGCCCCAAGGACTGAGCCCCGTCCCGGCACGCTCCTGGCTGCCCGGTAGGCCCGGAATCCTGGTGTCGGTCGCCGCCGTCCTGCTCGGCGTGCTGCTCACCTACGGCATCCCGGCGAACGCCGGGAGCGCGGCCCGGGAGGCGGCGCAGGCCCTGGCCACGACCAGCGCCGCCCCCGGCGCGGAACAGGCCGCGACCACAGAGCCGACCTCGTCGGTCTCCCCCGCGCCCACGTCCACCGCCTCGGGAAGCCCCTCGTCATCACCGGACGAGTCACCCACCGGCCCCACGCCCACCGACAGTGAAGAACCCCCCGCCTCCGCCACCTCGGACGGCGGTGAGCCGACGACACCGCCGCCCGGAGGCACCGACAGCACACCCACCACCACCGCTCCCCCCTCGCCGGCCGCTCCCGCCGTCAAGGCCGTCGCGGTGTCGGCCTTCAGCCAGACAGGCCCCACGACCGCCACCGCCACCCTCGACGTCACCACGGACGGCACCGGTCCGATCTCCCTCACCGTCTCGTGGTTCACGAGCAACTCCAGCGGACAGCTCGGCTCCGCCGACGGCGCACCGCAGACCTTCACGCGCAGCGGAGCCACCACGTACTCGATCACCGTCGATCACACGTTCCAGACCCGCGGCTGCTACTGGTCGGTCCATGCGGCAACCGACCCGGCCGCCGCCGGCGGTGACACCTCACAACAACTCCTGACCAGGCAGTGTGACATCCGGTGACGACACAGAACCCAGAGCGCGAGGAACCCGGTTCCGCCGACGCCGAGTACAGCGCCACCGTGCTGGCCAGCCACTGGATCCAGGGACCGGCCTCGCAGGACACCGTGGTGGAGGAGACCTCGCGGCAGACGCCGACGGAGCCTCAGCCCGACCGGGTCGACGGCACCGTACTGCGCTTCGGACCGGGCGTCACCGCTACCGTGGCGCACCGCACGCACACCGGGACTCTCGCCGCGGTGCCGACGCCCGCGGCACCGCCACGCCGGCGGCTGCGCCAACACGCGCTGCCCGCCCTGGTGTTGATCTGCGTTCTCGCCTTCCTGGCCTGGCAGCGCCTGGGGCCGTCCGTCGAGGTGAGCACGGTCTCCGTCACGGCCCAGCCAACCGTTCTGGGGTGCGACGAGACGGCGGACATCGTCGCCCTGGTCACGACGAACGGCAGCCCCGGCACGCTTTCCTACCGCTGGACCAGGAGCGACGGCACCGCCTCCGACGTCCTGCGTGAAGAGGTGGTCCGCGGCCAGCAGCACGCCCGCCTCCATCTGCGGTGGACTTTCCAGGGCAAGGGTCAGCGCGCGCCGCGGGCCGAGCTTCAACTCCTCTCGCCGACCCACGAAGCGGTCACCGCGCAGTTCACGTACGACTGCTCCTGATGGCTGGTTCTCCTCCGCACGGCTCCGTCAGACCGGGGTCCGCTACCCTACCCGTCGGTAAGGTCCGCCGGCCGAGTCGCGGGGAGGTCGCCGATGGGGCGTCAGCGCAGTCTTCAGGAGTCCGTGGTGGTGGACGCCGCGCCGGACGTCGTCTACCGGCTGGTGGCGCACCTCCCCGACATGGGCCGCTGGAGTCCGGAATGCCGACGGGTCTGGGTACCGCGCACCCCGGTCCGCACCGGCACGCGGTTCGTCGGTTTCAACCGGCGCGGGCCCTTCGTCTGGTTCACGACGGGGCGGGTGTCGACGGCCCGCGTGGGCGAGGAGTTCACGTTCGACGTCGGTGTCTTCGGGCTTCCCATCGCCCGCTGGGGCTACCACTTCACCACCGAAGGCACGGGCACCCGGGTGACCGAGACCTGGGAGGACCTGCGCACCGGGCGCGGCGCACGCCTCGCCGACCTCCTCGGCACCGTCTTCGCGGGCACCACCCCCGAGCGCCGGCTCGCCGTGAACCGCCACGGCATGCGCACGACCCTCACCCGGATCGCTCGGGCAGCGACGACGTCCCCCTGAGCGGAACCGTCGCCTCCCGTACCCGGATGTACGCGGGAGGCGAACTCCCCTGCCGCGCAAGGGACTTCGTCGGCCAAGTGCGGTGGGTTATCGTTCCGCACGTGGGCGGCGGGGAAGGCGCCCCGAAGGGGGAGCTGTGGTGACGAACAGCGAGGGGTCGCGGCTGATAGCGACCGAGGGCGGCCATCGGGTGACACCGGCCGAACTCTTCTTCGACCTGGTCTTCGTGTACGCGATCACACAGGTCACGGCGTTGATGGCGGCCGACCCGAGCTGGCTGCGGCTGCTCGGCGGGATGGTCGCCATGGCGCTGCTGTGGTGGTGCTGGTGCTGCTTCGCCTGGCTGGGAAACGTCGTACGGGCCGACTCCGGCGCGATGTTCACGGTGCTCGTGTCCGTCATGGCCGTTGTCCTGATCGTGTCGCTGACCGTGCCCGAGATCTACGACGACGGCCCCGGCGGACTGCCGGCCCCCCTGGTCTTCGTCCTCTGCTACGGCGCCGTCCGCGTCCTGCACCTGGTCACGTACTGGCTCTCCGACCCCGGCGACCAGGCCCTGCACCGCGTCCTGCGCCACACGGCCCTGATATCGGTGGCGCCGCCCTTCGCCCTGCTCCTCGTGGGCGCCGCCTTCACGGGCGTCACCCAGATCCTCATCTGGCTCGCCGCCGTGGCCATCGACTACCTGGGCATCTTCGTCACCGGCAAGTCCGGCTGGCGGGTCGCCTCACCCGGCCACTTCGCCGAACGCCACGGCCTGATCGTCATCATCGCCCTCGGCGAGTCGATCGTCGCCATCGGCGTGGGCGTGTCCGGGTTCCCGCTGAGCGGCCCGGTCGTGGGCGCCGCCGCGCTGGGGCTGCTCGTCTCCGCGGGCCTGTGGCGGCTGTACTTCCGTCAGGTCGCCGAGGCCGCCGAGCACCGGCTGACCACGCTCACCGGTGACGACCGCACCCGCCTGGCGCGTGACGCGTACACCTTCCTCCACCTGCCACTGGTGGCCGGAGTCGTCATCACCGCCCTCGGCATGAAGAAGACCCTCCAACAGGTCGCCGACACCGGCCACTACGACCTGACCGAGCCCCTGCACGGTGTCGTCGCCTGGGCCCTGCCGGGAGGCGTCGGCGTGTTCCTCCTCGCCTCGGCCGCCCTGCTGCTGCGCACCGCGAACCACCGCTCACCGTTCCTCCTCGTCGCCGGGGCCGCATGCCTCGTCGCCGGGCCCGCCGTCGCCCACGTCCCGTCCCTCCTGTCGCTGGGTCTTCTGACGGCGCTGGTGACGGGCCTGGTTCTGGTACAGGACAAGGCTCCGGCCCCTGCGCAGGTGGGAAGCCGTCACTAGGCCGGAAGCCGAGTGTCGTGCGGCGCGGCAGGAAGTGCCCGCCCCAGGCGGGCGAGGGGGACAGTGCCATCAGTACCGGGGACAGCAGCATGCCCGCGGAGAGCGCGAGGGTCGGCGAGCATCGCGTGACGGTTCATCCGTCCGCGGTGTGCTCGGCCTCCCAGCGAAGGAGGTCGCCCGGCTGGCATTCGAGCACCTCGCAGAGCGCGGCGAGGGTCGCAAAGCGCACCGCCTTGGCGCGGCCGTTCTTGAGTACGGCAAGGTTGGCGGGTGTGATCCCCACGCGTTCCGCGAGTTCGCCCACGGACATCTTCCGCTTGGCCAGCATCACGTCGATGTCGACGGCGATCGGCATCAGATCACCTGGTCCAACTCGGCCTGCATCTGTGCCGCTTCGACGTCGCGGGCGACGGCCTGGGCGAGCAGCAGCCGCAGCACGTGCACGATGAGCGCGACTCCCAGGATGGCCACGCCGATCCCGCCCATGATGACGGTGACGCCCGGGTCGTCCCGCTGAGCGGGGGCGTTCACGGCGGTGACCGCGAACCACACCAGAGCAGCCGAGACGATCGCGCCGATGATGACGTCCACGTACCGGAAGGCGGCGTGGGAGAAGACCGTTCCGCGTCGCACCATCGTGACCAGTCGCCATACACAGACCAGGGCGACCTGGGCCGTCCCGATGCCCAGGATCGTGATGACGCGTAGCGGGGTCAGCGGGAGCGAGCCGTCCTCCGGGTCATTCCCGCCGGCCAACGCCCACACCATCAACGCCTGCACGAACACTGTGCCGGCGAGCACCACCACCAGCACGGCGCGCAGCGCGCGCACTGTCAGTTTTCCCATGACCCACCATCCCATCGAAGAACGATGGGAATCTATCGAATATCGATAGGCGAGACAAGTGTCGGCCGTCCCGGCTGTCAGTGCCGACTGGGAGGATCCCTCCCATGACTTCCTCGATATCCGCGTCCTGGACCCGCATCGAGGCGTGGCTCGCGGACAACGCCCCGCGCACCCGCACCGATCTGGCGCCCCCCGCCGAGCAGGCGGCCATCACGAGGGTGGAGGAGGCCATCGGCATGCCCTTACCCGCTCCCCTGACGGAATCGCTCCTTCGGCATGACGGAACAGCCTCAGGTGTTCTGCTGCCACCGTTTTGGACGATGCTGAGCACGCGGCAGATCGTGGATGCCTGGCGGACCCGGACCAAGATCCACGGGTCGGGGACGACGGACCCCGAGCAGGGCGATCCCGAGGGCGAGTACGGGCCATGGTGGCACCGGCAATGGATCCCCTTCGCCGCGGACGGGGCCGGTGACTACCTGGTGCTCGACCAACGCGCGACGCGGCGGCGCGGACGGATAGGCAACGCCGACCACGAGCAGGGCTGCCGCTTCGATCCACATCTCATGTGGACCTCCTTGCCGGCGCTGCTCGACGCGACCGCCACCGCGATCGAGACCGGTGAGCTCGTGGACTGCTACGAACGCGTCGTCGTCGATGAGGCGGAACTCGGCTGGGAATTCTGACCGTTCAGCCGCCCGATCCGGCCGAACGGCCGACTTGGCCCACCAGCCCTCTACGACCGATGCGACAGCGCCTGCGCCGGTATCTCCGCGCTCTTCGCCTTGTCCCCCGCCGCCAGTTGGTCGGCGTAACCGGCCTCGGTCCACACCAGCTTCTTGAACTGCTCCGGAGTCAGCACACCTTGCCAGGGGGTGCCGCCGGGGCAGAACACCGAGGAGCAGCCGGAGCAGTAGTGCGCCGGCTGCCACAGGCGCTGCGCACGCGAAGCCCCCGCCTCGGCGGCCGCCTTCTCCCGCCCGTCGTCACGGACGACCACGAACGTCCCGACCAGGCAGAGCAGAGCGAACGCCGCGCCGCCGACCGTGTACAGCGGCTTGTCCTGGTCGGCTCCCGTGTAAGCGACGGCGATACCCATACCGGCCAGCACCACGCCCTCAAGGAAGTGGATCAACCCGTCGCCGCTCTTGTCCGGTCCCGGAGCCAGCCGATCGTGCAGTTGCTCTCGCATCGCCCCCTTGCCGACACGCGCGTCCTCAACCGTCCGCACCTCGGCACTGCCGCACCCCGGGCACACCACGTCAACCGGCCCTGCGGCCCCCTCATGCTCCATGCTGCCACCCTATCCGCGCCGTCAGGCCATGCCGCCGCCGCGCTCGACAAGGTGACCGGCCCTCACCAACCCCCCACATGACAGGCCCGGTTAGAGTCTCCACGGTCACGTCCCCACGACACCGCCCGCACCATCCGCCGACCCGTGCCCCCGCCCTGGCAAGGAACCGACATGCCCACATGGACCCGAACGCTGCGCCGGGCCGGCATCACCGAGCCGGACCTGCACGCCGCCTACGGCCGGCAGCGCAGGCGCGTCCGGCGATTCAAGCCCGAGGAGTACCTGACCGTCCGGCTCCTGCTGCCGGCCCACCTCCATCCCGCGGTCATCGCCACGGTCGCCTTCATGCACGAGACCGACCAGCGCATCGACACCGGCGCCCAGGACGTCCGCGAGCAAGCCCTCGCACGGTGGGCGACGGCCACCCTGGACGTACTCGACGGCACACGCGCAACCGACGCGATCCTCATGGCCCTCGCGGACACGGTCGTACGGCATCCTCAGCTCAAGCCGCGGATCGAGGCCTTCCTCCACGGGGCCCGACACGAAGTCGACTACGCCGGATTCGCCACCGAGGAAGAACTGCGCACTTACGTCGACACCTACTCGCTGCCCGCCTTCATGCTCATGGCGTGTCTGCTGCAACAGGCAGGCCACGCCCAGGACGTCGCGTTCGAGCACAGGTGCCGGGATCTCATCGAGTCGATGCAACGCACGGACTTCCTGGAGGACTTGGCGGAGGACGCGCAACAGGGCCACGTCGGTATCCCCCGCCAGGACCTGGGACGTCACGGCCTGACCGTCGAACACCTCCGCTTCCCCACCGACGACGTCCGCTCCTCGCTCACGCACCTCGTCCGCGAGCAGGTGGAGCTGGCTCAGTCACGGCTCACCGCGAGCCGGCAGCTGATCGACCTGGTCCCCGCACAGACCCGCCCGTTCCTCAGGGCCATGCTCGACGTCCAGCAGCTCCGGCTCCGCGCCGTCCACCGCAACAGCGGCCGTCTCGCCGACGTCAGCACCCGCCCCGCGCTGCCCGCCCTGTTGCGGATCCTGGCCCGCGAATACCGGGCAGCGCGGCGACAGCGGCAGACGCCGTGATCAGGGGCGTACGTCGACGTAGTCACCGGCGGCCTTGGCGGGGCCGGTGGTCGGGGTGCCGGGGAACTGCCAGCGCCAGTAGCCGTCCTGCTTGGCTGTGACGGTGGTGCGCAGATTGCCGGTGCTGTTGGTGGTCACAGTGGCCACCGTGGTGTAGGTGCCGCTGTCCTTCGGGCGGAACTGCAGTTTCACGGCTCGGCCGGTGTATCCCGCGTAGCGGTAGGTGTCCCAGTTGGCCCGGACGAGCTTGCCGGTGACGGTGATGGGGGCACCCTTGGCCACCGGTTCCGGTGCGGCGTTGACCGTGAGCCGTGCCGCGCGCTTGAGGCCGAAGGAGCCCACGCCGGGGGCGAAGACGGAGTCGCCGTCGTGGGTGTCGACCAAGGCGTCGACCGACCATGTTCCCGCGTGGGAGTTGGCCAGGTCGACCGGGTCGTCGCTGCCCGGCGCCGGGTGGGCGTTGACGGTGAACACCGTCGTACAGGCCGTCTCCGTTTCGCAGAAGGCGTCGGTGGTGTAGAAGCCGCCGTGCGGGCCCTTCAGATCCGTATCGGCGAAGGCCAGGCCGGAGTCGTCCGAGCCGGTGACGGTGACCGGGAAGACCACGTCCTGCGTGATGCCCACGATGACGTCATGCCCTGAGTTGACGGTGGCAGACGTGACGACCGGTTCACTGGGAACCGCACCGGACGCGGCACCGGCCGAGACGCCGGCCCCCGCCAGCACCACCGTGACGGCCCCCACGACTACGCCCCGGCCGACGAGTACCCCACGGCCACCGCCGTTTCCACCGGCGGGAATTACGGTGACACGGCCCATGAGCCCTCCCAGGGAATGACAGCCGAAGCCGCCATCTCCCCGACGGACAGCGGCAGTTGCTCGTAATCGCGCGAAAGGACGCGCGTCACTCCCTACGACTGCCGAACCGCACCAACCGTTGCCCGGTCCCGCGGGAAAACTGGCTCCTGTGCGGCAGTCACTCCGGTCCGCCCGTCTTGTGGGCCGCCGTGGGCGGTCACGGCGGCCCCGGCGGCCTTACGTACGCTTCGCCGCCGTGCGCCTGGGTTTGGCGGGCGACGCCGTTTTCCGGGTCCGCGCCGTCCTCTTCGCCGGCTTGGCCGGTTCCGGCTCCTGCTCCGTCTCCTCCTGCTCCGGCTCCTGCTCCCGCTTCGTCTCGGCCGCGCGGGTGGCGGCACGAGGAGACTTGCCCAGCGGCCACTTCAGCTCGATCTCCAACTCGATCTCGCCGTCGCCGACCTCGAATTCCACCTCGCTGCGGAGCTCGTCGGGGATGCGCAGACTCAGCGTCCCGCGGCCCAGGTCGAGCTCGGCCTCGCCACCGTCCCTCAGGGCCTGGGCGAGCGCCGCGAGCTGGTCGGCGGCTTCATGGCGGGACATCGAGTTCTTCTGTTCGAACTTCAGGTCCTTCATCGCTTCCTCCGCACCGAAAAATGTGACATAACGGGCCCGCGCTCATTCTCGGTCCTGTTTTCGAACGCGGCATCTTGTCGAGTTCGAGTCCGCTTTGCCCCAGGTGGCCCGACGGTCTGAGCCGACGCACGTCGGATTCGGTCCGATTGCCTACGATGGCATGACCGGCGGTGCTTGCTCAGCGGCTCTTCGGGTACCGCGCATGAAAGAGGGTTGTATACGCATGAGCGGACGAGAGCTGGAAGTGATGGGTGCGTGACTCGTCTCGGAGGGTTCGGAGACGGCCAGGCAGGCGAACGAGGTGACGAACTGCGGTCGCTCGCGTCGGCGATCTCCGACGCCGTGGACGACCTCGCGAACCTCTGGTCGGAGGCGGCCCAGCAAGCGAGCCTACGGTTGTCCCCGCACCAGTTGCGGGCCCTGCGGGTGTTGGAGTCGGAACCGGGGCTGAACCTCACGGCGCTTGCGGAGGGCATGGAGATAGGGCTGCCGACCGCCAGCCGGCTCTGCGACCGGCTGGAGGCGGCCGGACTGGTGGAACGTGCGCTGCACCCCCGCAAACGGCGCGAGGTGCAGCTCAGCCTCACGGGGCAGGGCCGGCAGGTGCTGGGTGAGGTGGCCTCCCAGCGGGCGCAGGCTCTCGTCGCCGTCCTCGCGGCCATGACCCCGGCCGAGCGGGAGGCGCTCAGCCGGGGCATGCGGGCCTTCCTGTCCGCTCAGCAGGACGAGACCCAGCAGGCCCCCGGCGGACCGCGTTCCGGCCCCGCGCGGCGCAGCTGAACCGCCCCTCCCGGGTCATCGGAGCAGTCGGCTCTCAGGGAGCTGTCCCGCCCCCGTGAGCGCGGACGCTCGCCGCACCCGGCCCGCTACACGCTGACCCCGCCGCCTCGTTGCCCCGGCAGCCCGGCGGGAAGAGAACCCTTCGTGGCCGTCGGCCGCTCCTCCTGCGCGGACGCCATCGTGTGACACAGCAACAGGCAGACGTCGTCGTCACGTTCGGAGTCGTGCAGGAGGTGCTTGAGCAGGGCGTCGGCCGCGGCGCCCGGATCCTGCTCCAGTTCCGGGGCGCTCAGCCGTTCCAGGGCCCGACCGAGCCGCTTGATGCCTCCGTCGATGCCCTCGGCCCGGCGCTCGACCAGGCCGTCGGTGTACAGCACCATCGAGGAGCCGGCCGGCAGCTCCGCCTTGTGGTCCTTGTACTCGAAGTTCACCGGGATGCCGAGCATGACTCCTGGCTGGGCGTCCAGTACTCCCACGGAACCGTCGGCGTCGCGTACGACGGCGGGCGGGTGGCCGGCCGAGGCCCACACCACTTCCGGCTCGTCCTGGCGGAAACGGGCGATCATCGCGGTGGCGTAGAGCTCCGGTTGCAGGTGGCGCAGCATGCGGTGCAGCCGGGTGAGGATGTCGCCGGGACTGGTGCTCTCCACCGCGTAGGCCCGCAACGCCGTGCGCAGCTGGCCCATGACGACGGCGGCGCGCAGTCCGTGGCCGGTGACGTCCCCTATGACGGCGAGCAGGCTGCCGTCGGGCTGGAGAAAGGCGTCGTACCAGTCGCCGCCGATGTTCATGCCCCAGGTGGCGGGCAGGTAGCGGGCGGCCAGGAGGACGCCGGAGGAGGTGGGCAGCTCGGTGAGCTGGGCGCGTTGCAGGGCTTCGGCGGTGTCGCGGTAGCGCTCGTAGTTGTGGGCGTTCTCCAGGGCGATGCCGACGCGGCGGGCGAGTTCGACCAGCATCACGGAGGTGTCCGGGTCGAAGCGGGGTGCCGGAGCGGTGAGGGTGAGGACTCCCAGGAGGCGGTGGGCCACCAGCGGGATGGCCAGCAGAGGGCGCTGCGGAGACAGGACGGAGGGCGGCAGGTCGTCCACGCCGGGCAGGTCTCCGGGATGGGCGGCGGCATGCTGGGGGCGGCCCGTGCGGGCGGCGGCCACCGCGGCGGCCGAGTGGTCGCGGGGGTGCGGCGGGTTTCCCTCCTCGCCCTCGCCCTCCTCCTTGTCGAAGAGCCAGATGTCGAGGTGCGACGCGTAGTCGGGGACAAGAAGGTCGGAGAGGCGGCGCAGGATGTCGCTGCGGCTGAGGGTCGCCGTGGTGGCGGCGCTCGCGTCGGCGAGGAAGGTGAGAAGCCCTCGGGCCCGCTCGGCCTCTGCGCGGGCGACGCGCTCCGATTCCAGCAGCTCCTGCTGGACCTCGGCGGCGGCCTCCAGCTCGGAGTGCAGGGCCAGCACGCCCTGGTTGGTCTGGTGCAGCTCCTCGCGGTGCAGCTCGACCAGGTCTTCCTGTTCCTCCAGAAGGCGCAGCACGGCCGCGGTGTTGTCGTCGGCCCGCAGCAGCGCTTCGGGCAACGGCGGTGCGGAGTCGTCGCCCGGCCGGGCCGGAGGTCGCGGCAGCGGGCAGGTGAGGGTGGCTTCGTCGGTGCGCGGAGCCGGGCCCGTGGGACGGAGCGTGACCTCCAGCCGCCCCTCCTGGCCGGCGGTGGCCTCGCGGAGGTGGAGCAGGAGTTCCCACTGGCCGCCCTGGCCGAGACAGTGCCGCAGCCGCTCGGAGAGGGCGGTGAGAAAACGGGCCCGGTCCAGCGGCGGCGTCCGGCCGTCGGCCGTGATGCGCTCCACGGCCACGCGTGCCCGGGCGGCGTCGTTGATCGACGTCAGCTGCCAGACGTCAGGGGTTTCGGTCATGGACGTCCGTCCGGTGGTTCGGGGCCAGTACGGCCACACTGGTGTCGTCGCGCTGTGGCCGTGCGGCGCTCCCGGCGTCCCGCAGGATCATCGCGGCCACCACGGCCGGGTCGTGCGCGGGAATCCGGGGGTCCTCGGGCGGCACCCAGCGGCTGGGCAGCCCGTCGCTGTGCAGGACGAGGAGGCTGCGCGGGCGCCATGTCGACTGGTGCAGGGGGACGTTGGCGGGGAAGTGCGCGCCGACGATGCCGGGGTGGGAGATGAGCGCCTGCCATCCCTCGTCGCCGTGGAGGCGGGCGCCGATGTTGCCGACGCCGGCGTAGGAGAGCCGGCTCTCGCTCTCGTCGAGCTGGGCGACGCCGATGGCGGCGCCACGGGTGGGACGCAGGGCGCCGTGCAGGAACCGCAGTATGTCGGTCGGCCGCAGGTGCGCGGTCCGATGCAGGCCCTCGAGGGCGGCGGTGGACGCTTCGGCGGCCTTGCTGCCGTGGCCCAGGCCGTCCGCCAGCAGCATCGTGACCAGGGAACCGGAGCGTACCCAGGCGAAGGCGTCGCCGGAGTGCTCGGCCTGGGCGAGGGAGGTGTTGATCCCTCCGGCCCGGACGTCCGCGGCGGCCGGTCGGGTCCGTGCGCGTGGTGGTGCCGGACAGACGCGGGCCACGGCGACGGTGCCCCGCCCGGGTCGGCTGTGCAGGTCGAAGTCCGTGGACAGACGCAGGCAGGTGCCAAGACCCGCGCCGAGGGAGGAGGGGGCGGTGGTGTAGCCGTCCTTCAGGACCTTGGCGACGTCGGGGATGCCGGGCCCGTGGTCGAGCGAGGTGATCTGCACACACGGCGTACGGTCGGCGGCGGGGTCGGAGCGGCCGACCAGGTTGATGATGATCCGGCCGCCGTTGGCGTGCTTGACCAGGTTGGTCGCCAGCTCGGTCGCCACGAGCGCCGCGGCCGCGGTGGTCTGGGTGTCCAGCCCAATACGGCCGCAGGCGGCTTCCGCGGCCCGGTGAACGTCCCGGACGCGGGTGCTCTCAGGAACCGGGATGTCCCAGACCCAGCTCATGGCGCTCCGGTACGCGGCGACGGCAGGCGGGAGACCCACTCGGTGATGGTGACCGTGGTGCCCTCCCCGACGCGCGTGTCCAGGGTGAACTCCTGGACCAGCCGCTTGGCTCCGCTCAGGCCCAGGCCCAGGCCGCCGCCGCTGGTGTAGCCGTCGGTCATGGCCAGGTCGATGTCCCGGATACCGGGCCCGTGGTCGACGAAGCAGAGCCGCAGTCCGCGGTCGGCGCCGTCGCGCAGCAGCGTGATGTCCACATGGCCCCCGCCCCCGTGGACCAGGGCGTTACGGGCCAGTTCGCTGGCCGCGGTCACTACTTTCGTCTGCTGAACCAGCCCGAAGCCGAGCTCGGCGGCGATCTGGCGCACCTGTTGGCGCACCAGGGCCAGGTCCACGTCCGAGCCGATGGCCAGACGCGCGGGCGAGGCGAGGGGGGCGGACATCACGCACCTGCTTCCGGGCGTCCGGCCGGCCCCGACGGGGGCGTACGCCCCAGCAGGGTGAGGGCGCTGTCGACATCCAGAGCCGTCATGAGGCCGGGCAGGGTCAGACCCAGCTCGACCAGGGTGATGGCGACGGCCGGGCGCATGCCGGCCAGCACGGTCCGCGCGGCCAGCAGGCGCGCGCTGCCGGCGATCTCCGCCAGGATCCGGCCGAGGAAGGAGTCGACGATCTCCACACCGGAGATGTCGATCACGACACCGCTGATCGGCACCGGGCTGGCTGCGATGCGCTGCGTGATGTCCTGCTGGAGGCGCTCGGACACCTCGTCGTGCAGGGCTCCTTGCAGCGTGACCAGGAGAACGTCTCCCAGCGCCAGCACCGGCACCACCTCGGGGTGCCCGGTGGAGAAGCCGTTCACCGGAGGTCCGCTCCCGCCGTCGGGAGGGGGGAGACCCCGACACCCTGCTGGGCGAGCGCGTATGCCAGGGCGTCGGAAAGTCCGGCCCTCGTGATGATCGTCCCCAGGTCGATGCCGAGGTGGACGATGGTCTGCGCGATCGCCGGCCGGATACCCGAGACGATGCATTCCGCGCCCATCAGCCGGGCCGCAGCGACCGTCTTCATCAGGTGCTGGGCCACGAGCGAGTCCACGGTCGGTACCCCGGTGATGTCGAGGATGGCGTACCGGGCTCGCTGGGCGACGATGGCTTCCAGCAGGCTCTCCATCACCACCTGACTGCGCGCGCTGTCGAGGGTGCCGATCAGGGGCACGGCGACAATGCCCTCCCACAGCTGGATGACCGGGGTGGCCACCTCCAGCAGCTGCTGGCGCTGCCGGGCGATCAGCGCCTCACCGGAGCTGACCGTGGTCTCCATCACCACCAGGCGCAGGGTCCCCATCAGGATCGTCAGCGCGAGCAGGCACTCCTGGGCGTCCTCGGTGGCCTGGTCCTCGAACTCCGCGCGCAGCAGCGCGGTGACAGGCTGGCGCAGCTCGGCGATCTCGTCGGCGATGTCCGCCGGCCGGAACCCGGCCTCGGCCCGGGAGAAGGCCATTCGGCTCAGCTGGTCTCTGACCATGTCGAAGCCGGGCGCGTTGACGTCTTCCAGGCGGCCGCTGCGGGCCACGTCACTCAGGGCGTCCACGACAGCCTTGCACGCCTCGATCGCCTCGTCCCGGGAGACGGTGAAGATCGTACGGAACAGGGCGGCGTCCGCCCACCGTTGGGCGATCTGCTCTCGGCGCCGTACGAGGAAGTCTCCTAGTTCCTGCGCCACTTCAGGGGCCGTGTAGTGCTCCGCCACTTAAAACAGTCTCCCTCTCGCGGGCTCCGACACCCCAACGGGCTGGAACCCACCAATTGTTGCTGCATGGCAAATGTTAGCGCGGCGACAGAAGGCGAACAACACGCGATCGCCGCACCCCACCGCGGACCCGCTCACCCCCCGGACGGTCGCCCGCGCCAGTCCAGGCACACGACCAAAGCGTCGTCGTCCGGCGAGGATTCGCCCCGGTGAGCGGTCAGCTCCCGCAGGATCGCACGCGGTACATCCGCGGCCGGCAGCAGGCGGGTCGATTGGATGGCCCGGGCGAGCGGGGCGTCTCCATACGCCTCCCCCTTCGGTGACGCGACGGCGTGCACACCGTCACTGACGAACACGAGCCGGTCCCCGGGCTCCGCCTGGAACTCCTGCGCCACATAGTCGGTCTCCTCGAACATGCCCAGTGGCAACTGGGCCTCGAAGTGCACCTGCTCCACGACACCCCCGCGCAATCGCAGCAGTTGCGGGGAACCCGCGTCCACGACGGTCGCCCGGCCCGTGGCCAGATCGAAGTCGAACATGAGGACGGAGAGATAGCAACGCCCCTGATAGTGGGCGTAAACGGCCTGGTCGGCAAGGGCCGCCTGGTCGGCGATCGAGATACCGGCCCGGCGCGCGTTGCGCAGGGCGTTGATGGCGAGATTCGTCAGCAGGGAAGCCTCTATCCCCTCGCCCATGCCGTTCGTCACATACAACATCAGCCGGTCCGGGCCGGCGGACCAGTCGAAGTTGTCGCCGAAGATGGCGTAGGCCGGTTCCAGCTGGGCCGCCAGGTCGTACTCGGCGCGGGAACAGGAACGGCCGGGCAGCAGCTGCCACTGCATCTCCGCGGCGAGCGTCAGCCGGTCCTTGCGCCGGGCCTGCAGATACAGGTCCGTGTCCCGTTCCGCCACGAGCACCTCGTGTCCCAGCACGTCGGCGACTTCGGCCAGCTCGGACTCCCACCGGTCGGCGACGTCGGGGCCGGGCAAGGTGACGGCCAGCACACCCAGCCGGTCACCGCGCACGCTGACCGGCAGAAACAGCCGCACCCGGCCGTCGTCGCGCCCCTCCTGGTAGGGATTCTGGGAACCGAAAGCCCTGCCGGCCGGACCGTGGTGCACCGAGACCGGCTCCAGGGTGTGCGGCAGTACCGAGACCGGCTGCAGCACGGTGAGGCTGTAGTCGGCGAGCAACAGCTCGACGTCCTCCGCGCCGTACTGATCGATCAGTACGGCGCGGAGGGCGTCGAGCAGCTCGTGCGGAGCCGCCGTGCGCAGTGCACGTTCAGCGGTCATAAATCTGTTCATGATGAGAAATACACCTGTCCTTCCCCGGGCAACCCTGACCATGCCACTCATGAGAGGGGGCCCGGACGAAACCGCCCCTGCCGGGGGGCGTCCAGGGCCGCGCGGGCGCCTTTAGTACGCTGACAGGCGCCCGAGCGCCTGCGAGAGTGTGACTGTGACTGCCTTCCGCCGCCATCCAGAGCCCGCCGAGGTCGCGCGTATGACCGCCACGGCAGCCGAGCTGCTGGAAGTCGTGTGGGGCCGGGCCTCCACCGCGCCCGCTTCGGCGTCCCAGCTGCGCGTGCTGCACATCCTCGAGCACCACGACGGGATCAACCTGCGCTCCCTCGCGGAATCCCTGGCGTCCACTCCCCCGTCCACCAGTCGGCTGTGCGACCGGCTGCACGCCGCGGGACTGATCGAGCGGGCGGTGAGCACGGAGAGCAGGCGCGAGGTACAGCTGCACCTCACCGGCCGGGGCCGCACCTTCCTGGCCGACCTGCGCGCCCGCAGGGAGACGGAAGTGAGGAAGGTGCTCGCGGACATGCCCGCCGCCAAGCGGGTCGCCCTGCTCGAGGGCCTGGAGGCCTTCTGCGCCACCGCGTCGACGCAGATACACCACGACGCCACGGATCGGGACACCCGAACCGCCTGACCATCGGCCGATGGCGTCGATGGCACCCTCGCCGACATCCCTCGTCCTTCCTCACGCACGTCCGACATGACAACTCTGTTGCCTCATGACTACTGTCGTCAAACGACAACAGTGCCCGGGGCTGGCTACCCCTGATGGCGGGTACCCAGATGCACCCGTCCTGTGCACTCCCGGTGAAAATTTCTTGGACCCGCCCCGCGCCCGACCCCGCTCGCCCTCGGCCCCCGCCCAGGTCAGCGCCGCGGCCCGGCCTGCGAACCCCTCGACTGCACCGGCGACGGCATGAGCCCCAGCGAGTGAAAGCCAGCCGACGCCTGGGTGGGTGCCGGGCACATTCGGGAAGGCGCCCGGCGCACGGGAGCGCGGGCCGGACCGCCCGCGACACGGCGGGACGCAGTACCGCCCGTTACTTAGCCGGCCGAACGTGCGGAGCGGTTGCGGTGCGGCAGCGGGGAGAGAGCCGACCCGCACGATGATCACTCGGCCCCGGTGTCAGGATTCAGCCGGTGAACGCATCGCTGACCACCTGGTACGCGTACCAGAGGAAACCGCCAAGGACAGCGCTCCCGACGAGCGCCAAGACCATGGTCATGCCGCGCATCGCGACAGACTCACGGATCACGGCCCGGGAGGGGTCGCCCGGATCGTAAGTGATCTCGATCCGCCGTTCGTGGCTGGTGGTGCTGTGAAAGTGACTCTCGCCGCTGGTGTCCGTGTAGCGGTACACCCGCATCCGGTCGGCGTTGTGGGAGAACTGCGCGATCACCGTGATGCCGATCCTGCGCAGCCGGCTCGATCGGTACAGGCTCCTGCCGGGCAGGAACGCCGTCAGCCAGCCGACGAGAAGGCCGATGTACGCGGGTACCAGCATCGCCGAGTAGCGCGCTCCCCCCGCCACGCCCACGGCCACCAGCAAAGCCCCTGCCCCGAGAAGCAGAGCGATCAGGGCCGCACTTCCAGCCGTCAGCGTTCGGTCCTGGACCCCCAAGGAGCGGATGCCGACGAGCAGGGAGCCGTCGGCGCGCGGCTCCCCCTCCTCCCGCTGCGGCAGCAGACGGTTCACCGCCTCGGCGAACGCGGTGACGGCCGCGGCGCTCCCGTCCTCGACGCAGTGGGCGTGCGGTTCGGCGCCGTGCGGCATGGTCAGTTCGATCGCGGCGCGCCGCCCGTCCACGGTGACCCGTTCGATCGCCGTGAGGGGTATCGCCACTTCCTCGCCCGCCCGCTCCAGCACGACTCCGTCATGAACGAGCCGCGCCACGACGCCACCACCACGCAGCACCAGCTGAGGGGTCGTCATCTCGACCCCCAACTGGTCTTCTTCGCAACGCAGATGTCCATCCCCGCCCCCACCCCGTCCCCAAGCGCATTCGATCAAGGCGGATCCTAGAAGGGGCGGGCCTGGAAGTGAAGGAACGCCGAACCGGCTGCCGCAACAGGAACGGTCACGTAGCAGCCCCGCGCCTGGTGGCCTCTCAGGCGGCGGCGCGGGAGGCGGCTCGCAGTGGGGCGAGCGCGGTGCTCCAGGCGATGACCTGGTCCAGCAGTGTGCCCAGCGCGGCGAGACTGTGGTCGGTCGGTCGGAAGGTGCTGTAGTTCTCGAACTCGCTCATCAGCGACAGCGTGACCGGCTGACTCACGGCGGCCATCTCCAACGCACCGCAGACCAGGCGCAATTGCTGAGCCGCGCAGGCGCCTCCGGTGACGCCGTACGAGACGAACCCGACCGCCTTGTTGTTCCATTCCGCGTAGAGGTAGTCGAGGGCGTTCTTGAGCACGCCGGACGTGGAGCGGTTGTACTCGGGAGTGACCATGACGAACCCGTCGAACGCGGCGATCCTCGCCGCCCAGTTCTGGGTGTGCGCGTGCCGATAGTCGCCGTGCATGGCTCCCATCGGCTCGTCCAGGTGGGGCAGCGGATGGTCACATAGGTCGATCAGCTCGAACTCGGCGTCGGTGCGGCGCGATGCGGTGGCCTGGACCCACTTGGCGACCTGGTCGCCGTTGCGGTTGGGCCGGGTGCTGCCGAGGATGATGCCGATCCTGATCATGTCCGAATCTCCAGTTCTGTGAGTGGTGGCGGCGTCAGCGAGCGTGCGCGGCGGGCGGGGGTACGGAGCCCGTCAGAGGGCTGTCGTCGACATAGCGGATCTCGTAGACGCGTTCGGTGAACCTCCAGCCGTCCGGAGTGCGCCGGTAACGGTCGTGGTGGATGGCGTAGTTCACTCCGGACCGGCCGTCGCGGCCGCGCCCGACCTCGGACATGTACGCACGGCCGGACGCGCTGTCGCCGTCGAGCCGGATCACGCCCGGATGGGTGTTCTGCACCAGGAAGTCGACGAGATCCGGTACTCGTCGGCCCCAGGCGCGGATCTGGTCCTGGCCGGACATCTCGGCGGGGATGTCCGGCATCCGCCACACACCGTCCGGGGTGAACAGCGACGCGATACGGTCGTAGTCACGCATCATCACCGCGTCGGTGAACTCACCGCGCAGCGCCTCGATTCCCACCAGGTCCGCGATCGCCCGGAAGTCGTCCATCGTTCCTCCCTGTCGGCCGCCACAGGGGATGCTGTGCCGGTGTCAGCAGTACGACGGCGCGGCTCTGCGGAATGTCAGGCGAGGCGCCGGACCATCGGAAATGTCAGGCGCGGCGCCGCACCTCACATTCCGGTGCGCTGTCTCGTCGGTCCGGTGAGTGGGGAACCGACCGACGCCGGGCAAGGGGAGAGCCGTGACCACGAGCGACGATCAGAGCCTGAGCGCGATCATGAGCGAGCGGCGGCATCTGATCAATCTCGCCTACCGGCTGCTGGGCTCGCTGGCCGAGGCCGAGGACGCCGTCCAGGAGACCTACGCCCGCTGGTACACCCTGTCCCGCGCGCAGCAGGACGCCATCGCCTCGCCCGGCGCCTGGCTGACGAAAGTCGCGAGCCGCGTCTGTCTGGACGTGCTCGGCTCGGCACGGGCCCGGCGGGAGCGATACGTGGGTGAGTGGATTCCCGAGCCCCTGCCCGAGCCCGGTCAATGGCCCACGGGTCCCGCCGGAAGCGCTCCGCCCGACGACCCGGCCGACCGGGTGACCCTCGACGAGTCGGTCAACATGGCCTTCCTCGTCGTGCTCGAGTCGATGACCCCGGCCGAACGCGTCGCGTTCGTCCTGCACGACGTCTTCCGCTACTCCTTCGCCGAAGTCGCCGAGATCGTCGGCCGTACGCCCGCGGCCTGCCGCCAGCTCGCCTCCTCCGCCCGCCGCCGCATCCGCGCCTCCCGGACGCCCGCCGCGCCGGCGGCCCACCAGGCCGACCTCGTCCGGGACTTCAAACAGGCGTGGCAGGCCAAGGACATCCCGGCCCTCATCGGCCTTCTCGACCCCGGCGCCAGAGTGGTCGCCGACGGGGGCGGCCTCACCCGGGCCTCGCTCCACCCCGTGGAGGGCGGCGAGCGGATCGCGCACTACCTGACCGACCTCTTCGCCAAGGCACCGGGCACTCTGACCCTCAGTGAGCGCCCGGTCAACGGCCGACCCGGTCTGATCGCTCAGCACGACGGCCGTACCGTGGCGGTGTACGCCTTCGACATCGCGGGAGACCGGATCACCCATATCTGGGCCGTCCTCAACCCCGAGAAACTCCGTCCCTGGGCGAGGGGCTGACTCACCGCGTCAGGTCCTCATCTACGGCCGTGGCCTCGGCGCCGGCGGCTCAGGCACGCGCCCTCCGCGTCCTCCGGTCCGGTTCGGCGTCACGAAAGCGAGCCGTCCGCCTGGTGTCGCCGGTCGGACCGCTCGGCGGCACCGTAATAGCCATGCCGCGCCCGGAACCTCATGGCGTCGGTGCCGTCCGCCTGGATGTGCCCGAGCAGCATCGACCGCAGCGGCTCGGGCAGTTGCCGCCCGTGAGCGGTGGTCCATGGGAGGGAGGCGAGGAGTTCGGCCGCCCCGTCGAGTTGGGCCCGGCTCAAAGGCCGCTCGGAGGACACGGCGAGGATCAGGGAAGGGTCTTCGGCGAGCAGCCGGCGCTGGACCACCGCGTCGTACCACTTCTGGCCGCCCCCGGGCTCCCTGGAAGCAATTCCGGCCCATGCCAGCAAGACGCGGACCCGCTCGATCCCGTCGGGGTAGGTGCGTCGTAGCAGTGCCGCAAGCCTGTCCTCGGACTGCCTGAGCCGACGTGACCAGCCTTCATGGTCGTGATCCGGCGGTGCGGCCACCTCCGCGGCCAGGTCGGTGAGCCCCGCGGGTGCGGCCTGAATCCACCGCATCCGGCGGCGCTCTGCCTCGGTGGCCTGCACGGCCAACTCCGCCTGCACCTCACGCGATCGGGTCAGGCCTCGTTCCGCCAGCCACTCGGTGAGTGCCGGGCCGTCGCGCAGATCGGCGTCGCAGTCACCCAGCCCGCGGAGACCGGACTGGTGGTGCAGGGTCCAGCAGGCGATGAGCCGGCCGTCCGCGTCGTGCACCCTGATCGTGGGCCAGCCGCCGCACCGGCACCGGTCGCCGTTGCCGCCATCCACGATGGACAGCAGCCGGGCCAGGTCCGCGATGTCGTCGCCGGTCACGACGGTCCGCGCCCGGTCCGCGAAGTCGGCCTCGTCGGGCGGCGCCTCGACGATGACCACGTGCCCGGCGCGGCTGAGCACGTCCCGCAGACGCGCGTTCGTCGGCGCGCCCTCACTCCTGGCCGCTGTCCCGTTGTCGATCACGGCCGAGAGGATATCGGGGCCCGCCGCGCCCACGCTCTTCGCACCGGCGACGCTGCTCAGCCGCATGGCCCCGCGTTGTCCCGTCGAGCCTTCAGCCCTGACTGGGACCACTCGAAGAGCACTCACAACGTGCGCCGCATGCACACCAGTTGCGCCCGCTCCTCCCACGAGGGGGTGACGGTGAAGCCGTGTCGTTCGTAAAGAGCGATGGCCCCGGTGCGCCACTGCCACACCGAGAGCCGGACACTGTGCGCGCCGTGCTGTGCGGCATGCGTCAGCGCGGCACCGAGCAGGGCGGATCCCACGCCCCGGCCACGGGACTCAGGGGTGGTCCAGAGTCTCTTGATCTCTGCCTGTCCATGGGACGGGGAGGTCACCACCAGGCATCCCACGGCGGCGCCGTCCAGGAGAGCCACCAGTACGACGGCGGCGACGAATGCGGTCCGGGGGTCGGTGATCTCCGCCCGATAGCGGTCCGGCAGCTCGTCCACGTCGGCCACCGGTTCGCCCTTCTCGGCCTCCGTCCGAAGATGGTAGGCGGCCAACAGCGCGGACAGCCCGTCCTCGACCGAAGGGGTCTGTCCGGGCCAGGTCACGACGGCGATCTCGTGGTGATCAGTCACGACGCCAGCATCACACGGTCATCACACGGTATGTACCGCGCACCAGCAGAACCCTCGGTCGGTGCCCGCACAGGACCGCTGTCACTGGCTGTCTTTAGGGTCAGCCTCATGACAGCAGACCTGGTCAAGGATTCATGGGACCGTATAGACGAGTGGCTGCGCGAGCACGCCCCTCGCACCTTCGCGACGCTGGGGCCGCCCGCGGGGCACGAGGAGATCGTCGCGGCGCAGGAGGAACTGGGTCTGACCTTTCCTCCGGACCTGGTCGCGTCACTGCTCCGGCACAACGGGGCAGCGGACGAGGCGGAGGCTTTCCGATTCAGTACGCACGACCGGTTGCTCGATGTGGCGGGGATCCTGGAGGGCACCTGGTTCCTGCGGCACATCGCCCAAGACCTCGACGGGGAGGAGGCCGAGTCCTACTGGCACCACGGCTACGTGAAGTTCGGCTCCTACGACGTGACCTCCGACGGCCTCACGATCGACTGCCGCCCTGAGCAGGACTCCTTCGGCGCGATCGGGCGCTTCTTCGACGAGACCGGCACCAAATTCGGTAAGGCCGACTCACTGGGCGGGTATCTGGCGGAGCTGGCTGACCAGCTCGATCGCGGCCAGGACGCTGGTGTCGTCACGTTCAACGGCCGGTTGCTCTGGGAGCGGGCGATGCCTGCCCGCCCGGACTGGGGCAGTGCCGACGATCCGCTGCCCGCACCACATGAGCAGCTGCCGGAGCTGGACCTCTCCTGCGGTCCCACCGACCTCCTCCATGTGAGCTGGCTGGACGGGCTGGAGGAGCTCGGCGCCCTGATCGCGGTCCTGCCGCGGGAACGGGTGGCTGAGGCCGCCCGGAGGCAACTGCGCAGACTGGCGCTCGAAACCGGCCTGATCAAGTACCCGGAGATCAAGTCGGTCCTGGACGCGTTGGAGCGGGGTGAGGCCCCCTCGATGCCGGACCAGAACGACCCGCTGGTCCTGCGCCTCCGCGCGGTGCTCGCGCAGGCGAACGCGCACCGGGACGACACCCGCAGGTGGGCCGCGGAGAAAATGCCACACGGGATCTGGGGCTCGCCCTACAGGTCCGTGTACGAGAGCGCGGGGATCCGCAGCCGCCTGACGGTCGACTGGCGCGCGGATCTGCACGAGGATCTGGGCAACCCGCCCCTTCCGCCGATACCTGACGATCGCTTCTGGGGGACCCTGCGCAATCCCGCCATCGACTCCAGCTGGTACGCGGCTCAGTACGCCCAGGGGCAGAGCTGACGCGTCACCGTCGAACGGGCCGTCAACCGGATCAAGCAGCGCCGAAGCCTGGTCACCCTCTGTAGCAGGCGCCGGTACGCCTGACTCGTCATCCGGCTCCGCACGTGATCACCCGGACTGCTCCTGGCCGGAGGCCGGGGCGCCGGCGATGTCGTCCGCCCGGGACACGAAGCGGGCGGTGCGGTCCGTAATCCGGTAGAGGAAGGCGCCCGCGTCCTCGCGTGCCTCGAAGAACTCGTTGTCGGCGTCGTAGCTCACCTTGCGGGTGAGGCCCTGCCAGGGGTGGCGCAGGAGTTCGGAGCGGAGCGCGGAGCGGGCGTCCTCGCCGGCCGCGGTCAGGCCGTGGACGGCGAAGCGGACCGTGTCGTACGCCTCGGCCGCCCAGGGCGCGGGGGCGGTGCGGAAGCGGGCTCGGTGGGCCGCGGTGAACGCCTTGGTACGCGGGTCGGCGACGGCGTCCGTGTAGCCCGCGCCGATCAGCCAGCCCTCCGCCTGTACGAGGAAACGGGCGCCGAGCACATGCTCGTCCGCCAGGCACGGGCCGCGATACCCCGCCTCCCGCAACGCCTGGGCGCAGGACGCGGCCCGGTCGGGATCCACGCCCACGAACAGGACCGCGTCGTCGCGTCGGTCGGCGATCCGCCGGGCCACGGCCGCGAAGCCGGTGTCCGCCGCGACCTCCTCGAGTGTGACGTCGCCGTCGAGCTTCCCGTGCAGAGTGACGCTGCGAACCGTCGAGATGGTCTCGGCCGCATCGGTCAGATCGTGGATGACGGCGGTTCGCCCGGGTTTCACCACCCGGTTCAGGTAGCGCAGGATCGCCGGTGGTCCGGCCGTCCTCGTCGAGCGCATCAGCAAGGTGGTGGTGAGGTTGATGCTGTCGAGCTCGCTCGTGTCGGCACGGGTGACGAGGTGGGCCACATCAGCCTGGACGCACGCCTGCACCGCGGCGGGGACGGTGGCGTTGGTGCCACTGCTGATCAGGACGGAGACGGCCGGATCGGCGGCGAGGGCGGCCGCCGCGGCCGCTGTGCCCTTGGCCGTGGCGCCCCCGTCGGCGGTACGCAGCACGAGGTCGAAGGCGCGTCGCGAGGCGGCGTTGTGCTCGCTCACCGCGAGCCGGGCTCCGCGTTCATGAGCGAGCCAGGCGGGGTCGCTCCGGTCGCCGAGGAGACCGATCACCCGGCGCGGCAGGGTTCCCCCGCCGGTCGTGCCGGACGAGTCGGGACGGCCCCAACGCCACCAACTGCCGCCCGCGACACCGACACCCAGCACCGCGCCCCCGACGGCCAGGACCCGGCGCCTGGACGGGTGCGGTGCCGTCATCGGCCGGTCGGTGACCGTCACGGCGTCCGCCGCCCCCGCGACGGCGGGACCGTCGAGGACGGTGCCCTGCGGCACCGGCAGCTCCAGCACCCGCGCCGCGCGGGAGGCCACCAGCGCGGGCAGCCCCTCCGGCAGCCAGGTCCGCGCGTCGAACGGGCCGAAACGGTCCCGCAGTTCACCGACCGTGGGGCGCTGCTCCGGCTCCTTGGCCAGACATCGTCGTACGACGTCGGTGAGGGGGCCGGGCAGGCCGTCCAGGGCGGGCTCCTCGTGCACGGTCCGGTACAGCACAGCGGCCGCGCCGCCCGTGCCGAAGACAGGACGGCCGGTGGCCGTGTGGGCGAGGACACACCCCAGTGAGAAGACATCGCTCGGCGGCCCCACCGTACGGCCACGCGCCTGCTCGGGCGAGAGATAGCCGGGAGACCCGACGACGGACCCGTCAGCGGTGAGCGCGGTGACGCCGACCGCGCGGGCGATGCCGAAGTCGATCAGCCGGGGGCCGTCCACGGTGAGGAGGATGTTGGCGGGCTTCACGTCCCGATGGACGAGCCCACTGCCGTGGACCGCGTTCAGTGCCTCGGCCAGCGCGGCGCCCAGGCACAGCAGATGTGGCGCGGGCCAGGGCCCGTGCCGGGCGATCGCCTCGGCGAGGGAGGGGCCCGGCACGTATGCGGTGGCCAGCCAAGGAGAGCGGGCCTCGGCGTCGGCCGCGAGGACGGGCACGGTCCAGCGGCCCGTCAGCCGGGCCGCCAGTTCCGTCTCGCGACGAAAGCGGGCGCGGAAGCCGGGATCGTCGGCGTGCTCGGACCGGATCGACTTCAGGGCGCACCAGGTGCCGTTCGGTGAGCGAGCGAGGTAGACCACACCCATCCCGCCCGCGCCCAGCCGCGCCGCCAGCCGGTACTCGCCGATCACGGACGGGTCGGACGGCAGCAGCCGGTCCATGGCACACGCTCCTTCTTCGCCTCACTGCCCTGCCGGTCCCCATCGCGCGACCCCGCGGACGTACGGGCGGCTCCCCGACATCGACCCGCGCGCCGTGTCACCGGGCCGTACCCGGCGACGGTGTATCAGCCCTGAGCTTCCTCCTCGGTTCTGAGGTCCGCGAGTGATCCCAGCTGGCGAAAGCGCCCGTCGCGCACCTCGTGCGCATAGGTGTTGCTCAGCCATTCCTGATCTTCGGCGTTGAACTGGTGGTAGTCGCCGAAGGCGTAACTCCGGCCGATGCCCTGGTATCGGGCCGCGGCCATCCGCCCGGCGAGATCGGCGCGGACCGGCCGGGCGCCGGCCCGTGCGGGCACCGTGCGCGCGAACTCGCCGAGCACCATGCGCACGGAGTCGTACGCCTCCGCGGCGTACGGTTCCGGATCGCCTCCGTAGCGGGACCGCCAGGCGGCGGTGAACTCCCGTGCCGCCTTGCTGGTGAGGGCCGCCGCGTCGACGGCGGAGTTGACCACGTACCAGCCTTCGCCGGCGGCCCCCGCGCGGCGCGGGAAGTCCGTGCCGTAGAGCAGGTGTTGCATCCATCGTGGGCCGCCGAATCCGGCCGCGGCCAGCTGCTTCGCCGCGGCGACCGTCGCGTCCAGCGGGCCGAGGCAGGCGAAGGCGGTCACCCCGTCGGCGAGCAGCGCCCGCACCGCCTCCGGGCCGTCGCCGGTCTCCTCGGCCACCACCCGGGGGACGACCTGGCCGCCGAGGGTGTCCCGCCATTGGCGGACCAGGAGGCCGGCCTGATCCTGGATGGTGGTGCCGCCGGAGCGGTCCAGGACCACTCCGAGGCGTCCCAGCCGCTTGATGACCTGGGCATGCAGCGCGATCCAGCCCCCGAGCGCGGTGTGCGCCATGCCGGTCTGGAAAGTCGACTTGGGGGAGGTCAGGAAGTAGTCCTGCTGGCCGGTGGTGCTGGAGACATGGGTCAGCCCGGCCTGACCGTAGACCTTCGCCGCCGCCCGCATCGGGAGCTCGGTCAGGGGGCCGAGAACAGCGACGACGTCCCGGTCCGCGGTGAACCGGCCCGCGACGTCCTGGGCGCTGGAGGCATTGCCCTCGTCCCGCAGGACCCGCACCGTCAGGTCGTACGCGCGCCGGGGAGTCGCGTTGTGCTGGGCGACGGCGAGCCGTGCGGCGCGTTCGCTGGCTCGGCTGACGAGGGGTACGGACTGGCTGACGTGCACGCCCAGGACGTACACGGGCCGGGCCGGGCCGGGATCCTTGTCCTCGTCGTCGCGGGTTGCGAGCAGTGCGGCGGTGCCCGCTCCTCCCGCGGCGAGCAGCAGCGCACCGCCGGCCAGCAGCAGCCGACGCCGGCTCGGGCGCCGGTCGGCACCGTCCTCGGGCTCTCCAGCGTCGGCGGTCGGCGCCGTGGCGGACGCGTCCACCGAGGTCGGCTCGATGTCGGGCAGTGCGAGCCCTTCAGCGGACCGGGCGGCGATCATACGGGTGACCGGGTCGGGCAGTTCGACTGTGCCGTCCGCGTCGGGCGCGGTCAGCGCGCTGCGCAGGTCCGCGGCCGTGGGCCGGTCTGCCGGGTCCTTGGCGAGGCAGCGCGACACCAGGGCACGGGAGTCCTCCGCGATGCCGTCGAGGTCCGGTTCGTCGTGGACGGTGCGGTACAGCAGGGCTTCCGGCGCGCCGCTGCCGAAGGGCGGGCGGCCGGTCATGGCGTAGGCCAGCACGCAGCCGAGGGAGAAGACATCGCCGGCGCCGGTGGCCGGTTCGCCGCGGGCCTGTTCGGGCGAGAGGAAGCCGGGGCTCCCGACGACCATGCCGGAGGCCGTCAGCGCCGTGTCGTCCTCGGCCCGCGCCACCCCGAAGTCGATCAGCCGGGGGCCGTCCAGGGCCAGGAGCACGTTGGCGGGCTTGACGTCCCGGTGGACCAGGCCGGCCGCGTGCAGGTCCGCGAGGGCGTCGGCCAGCAGCCGGCCGAGCGAGCGGGCGGTCGAGGAGGGGAGGGGGCCGTGCTCGACCACGGCCTCGACGAGTGACGGCCCCGGCACGAACGCGGTCGCCAGCCACGGCTCCGCCGCCTCGGCGTCCGCGTCGAGCACCGGCACGACCCAGCGGTTCGTCACCCGCCGCGCCAGCTCCGCCTCGCGGGCGAACCGGGCCCGGAAGTCCGGGTCGTCGCCGCTCTCGCCGCGGATCACCTTGACGGCCGCGAGGGCGCCGTCCTCGGAACGCCCCAGGTAGACCACGCCCATGCCACCCGCGCCGAGCCGCCGCAGCAGTCGGAAGCCGGCGATACGGGACGGATCGGCGGGCCTCAGCGGCTCGCTCATCGCAGATCCTCCGCATCCTCGTCGCCGTCGGCCTTGTCCTTGCCGTCGGTGTCGTCCTGGGCCCGGTTGCCGCCGATGCCGTCGATCTCGGCGGCCGTGAGGCCGACGCCCTGCGCCACCTGCGAGGCCATCCGGCCGGCCGCCTCCTCGTCGTAGCCCGCTCCGATGCGGTCGGTCGCCGCGATCGTCACCGGACCGAGCCGGTATTTGAACCAGTCGAAGGGCAGTGCGTCCTTCGCGCCGTCCACGAGGTACTGGCCGCTCTCGACGAGGTCGTCGTCGGTGATCGCGTTGCGTCTCTCGGAGAACGGATCCGCCCGCGAGTACAGGCCCCGCACACGTTCGGTGGCGTTCAACTGCTGCGCTGGGCAGCGCATGGCCTCCTCCAAGGACGTGGCCATGTCCCGGCGCGCGGCCGTGGTGTCCCGGTGGACCGTGACGGTGAGGGAGACACGCACGGCCCCCTTGGCACCGCTCTCCGGAAGCACGAATCGGCGTGTGAGGCTGGCCAACACCGTGGCGGGCAGCGGCTGCCGCTGCCACACGCAGTTCTCGTCGAGGACGGCCCACTGGGCCGGATCACTCTCGAACGGCCGCGCCTTGCGGAATCCAGGACCGAAGTTGTCCGGCCGCGTGGCCAGGTTTCGTACGAACGCGACCGCCTCGGACCGGGTCCGCGGCGCCAACTCCTCGGCGAGGGTGTACGGCTCGTCCTCCGCCTCGGCCGTCGCCGAGGCACTGGGACGGTCCGTGCCGCTCGCGCTCTCCGTCGGAGCGGTGGTCGTCCGCTCCTCGGAATCTAACTCCGCCCCGCTGGTGCACCCGGTCAGCAGCAGCGCTCCCGCCACCGCCGCCGCTGCCGGTCTCCACTCGGTCATTCCAGCCCCCACCGTATGGATGCGGGTCCGCCACCTGACGGCCCGTGTGGGAAGCAGCTTGACGCACCCAGCCTCATCCGAACACCAACTCGACTCCTCTGCAGCGGACTTGACACATGGACACCATCCGGTCGCGAAGATGTCGTCGCTCCGCACCCGGGCCGTCGACACCGACCGGTCGCTCTGCCGAAGGAGGAGATCATTTCGGTTGCCGCCACCGGTCCCCACGGTGATCCTGGCTGCGAGCACTCAAGGAGGACGAGGTGGGACTGACGCTCTTCCCGAGCGACGACGACGTGGCTGGCCCGGACATCTCCTGGTCCTACACCGGCTTCAACATGTTCAGGCAGTGGTTGGCCCAGGCCGAGGGGTTCACGCTCGACGAGATGGGCGGGTTCGGCGGATAACCGTCAGTGGTCCAGCGTGTCCACCACCCTGGCACCCCTGCTCGATCATCCGGACGACGACGGCCCCGATCTCGCGCCCGCCCAGTGCGCGGCCATGCTGTGACCGGGAGGTGGAGCCACCGGCCGGGCTCACTGACAAATTCGGCGGCGGTTGTCCGGGCGCGGTGATAAACATCCTGCGTGGCAAAGACACTTGAGTTCCCCGTTCTGCTCCGGCTCATCGACGAAGGCTCGGCCGCGTTCCGGGCCGCGGTCTCCTCCGCGCCCAGCCTCGACCTGCCGGTGCCGACCTGCCCCGAGTGGACGCTGTTCGACTTGGTGCAGCATCTGGGCGGGGTGCACCGCCGCTGGGCCGTCAACGTCGCCGCGGGGCCTGCCGACGGCCCGGCCGCGACCGCTTCGGACGTCCCGGACGCGCCCCGGGAGCGCGAGGCCCTGCTGGCCTGGTCGGCCGAGTCGACGCAACTGCTGCTCAGCGCACTGCGCGAGACGGGGCCCGATGCCGTTTGCTGGACGTGGTGGGGTGCCTCGCAGTCGCCGCAGACCTCCGGTGCCGTCGCCCGGCACCAGGTCCAGGAGGTCACGGTGCACACGTACGACGCCCAGGCCGCCGTAGGCACTCCTCAGCCGCTGTCGGACGAAGCCGCGCTCGACGGTGTCGACGAGTTCCTGACCACCTGCTGCGCCACCACGAGTGCCTGGCCGCACAAGCCCGCCGAGCTCGACTTCCACGCCACCGAGGGCCGCTCCTGGCGCCTGTCGCTCTCCGCCGACGGCGCACGGAGCACGCTCCTGCCCGCGTTCGGCGAGGCCCCGGCCGCGGCCGACGCCTCCGCCCGGGGCACGGCCGGCGAACTCGTCCTGATGCTGTACAGCCGTATACCGTTCGACTCCCTTCAACTCCAGGGCGACCGAGGCATCTTCGACCAGCTCGCGGCCTGGGAGCCGGAGGACTAGAACCGCTTGCTCACTGGCCGAGCGATGCGGTGAGGCGTCGCAGGGCCGCGTGGGCGGGTGGGCCCCAGGTGGCCTTGCCTCCGGGGCGGCCGTGGACGCCGGCGTCTGCGATGTGGAGGCAGCCGAGGGCGCGCAGTACCGCCCAGCCCCGAGCGCGGCGCAGGGTCGCGGCGTCCGGATTCGGCCGGTAGGCCTGGTGGAAGGGGTCGATGCCGTCGTCCGGGAGCAGGATCCAGGCGGCGGCGAGGTCGCAGGCCGGGTCTCCGGCGAAGAGGTCACCGAAGTCGATCACACCGCAGAACGTGCCGTTCGCGGTCAGGACGTTGGCCGGGTGCAGGTCCCCGTGGAGCCACAGCGGCGGGCCTGCCCACTCGGGTGCGGCAGCCGCGTCTTCCCAGACCGCGCGGACGGCGTCCGCGTTGTGCACGAGCCCCCGCTCCTCGGCGGCGGCGAGCCCGCGCGCGAAGGGCTCGGCGGTGTCGGCCAGCGGACCGCCACGATCTCGCCCCGCGGGAGCCCCTTCGGGAGCGGGTCGGTGGAGCGCTGACAGGAAGGCGGCCAGGGTTACGGCCGCCTCGACGGCCTCTGTCGCGGGCGCGCGGTCGGCCGGCTCCCCCGGTACCCAGGTGGTGACGAGCCAGGGCCGCGGGAACCGTGCGGAGGGCTCACCCAGGCGCTGCGGGACGGGAATCGGCAGCGGCAGGTGTGGTGCGAGGTCGGGCAGACAGGTGTGCTCCTTGCGCAGCAACGCGTCCGCGGACCGGGTCGCCCAGGGCATCCGTACGGCGAGGTCGTCGCCGAGCCGCCACACCTGGTTGTCCCAGCCGAGCGCGCCCAGTTCGAGGGGGCGGTCCGCCAAGTCGGGGTGCTGCTCGCGCAGGAGGTCCCGGATCAGGTCCTCGGTGATGTCGATTCCGGTGACTGTCATGGGTGACGACAGTAGTCGGGCGGCCAGTACGGGACTCCGCCGGAACGGTTACGGGCTCAGCCGGAACGGTCCACCACGGCGCCGCGAGCAACAGTGGGCGTACGGGCGAAGGAGCCGCCTGGCAGACTCGTCGGCATCGACATTCGGAGAGGCAGCATCTGATGAGCGATCCCGAGGGCGTGCCCCTGGCCGACTACATCCGCGTACTGCGCGAACAGTTGGAGTCGGCACAGCACGAAGGGGCGGGCCGAGGAGTCAAGTTCGGTGTGGAAGCAGTGGAGTTGGAGTTCGAGGTCACGATGACGCGGGAGGCGAGCGCGCGCGGTGGGCTGAAGCTGTGGGTGGTCGACGCGGGTGCCGACGGCAAGCGCGGCGTCGGCCGGACCCAGCGGGTGCGGATGACCCTGACGCCCACGGACGACGCCGGGCGGCCGCTGTCGGTCGTCGACCGGCTGCCTGAACTCCCGCGCTGACGCCTGTGGTGGTGGAATCGCTCGCCGGGCGCTGCGCCGAGGTGCTGGTCGAGCAGGACACCGGCACCGGGTACGGCTCGGGGCTGCGGCTGGCGACCTCCTTGGTGGTGACAGCCGGGCATGTGGTCGAGGGCGGTGGGCCGGTGAGGGTGCGGCTGTCCGGCGGCGCCCCCGACGAGATCGTCGTCACCGGCAGGACGGTGTGGCGCGGTGCCCGGCTGGACGTCGCGCTGGTCGAACTCACCGAGGACGTCCCTCTGGGCGTGGTCGCTCCGATGGCCGTCGGAGTCGTACCCGACGAAGCCGGCGGACGGCTTCCCTTCACCGCGATCGGCTTTCCACGCCATCAGAGCTGGACCGGCCCGGACGCGGCGACCTGGCGGGACAGCGACCAGATCGACGGGGTGATCCCGCTCGGTTCGAGTGTGAAGCGGGGCCGCCTGCTCCTGCATCGGGCGGACGGACGCCGCCTGGCAGCGGGCGACTGGACCGGTTTCTCGGGCGCGGGCGTCGTCTGTGCGGGAACGGCAGTCGGTGTGGTCGTGGAGTCGGCCCACTCCGGCGCCCTGGAGGCCGTACGCCTCGCTGCCGTGATCGGCGCGTACGAGCCGCGCGCGGGAGCCGAGCGTGAACCCGAGCCGAGTGCCAGAGCCGCGTGTGAGCTGCTGGCCTCACACGGCGTCATGGCCCAGCCCTTGCGCGGGCAGGCACGGCGCCGCCCGGCCTACGAGGCGATGTTGCGCCAGTACGCGGCCCGCTGCGCCGTACTGACCGGCCGCGACCGGGAGCTCGACGGCCTCTGGGCGTTCGCGAACGGCCCGGAGCCCTACCTCATGATCACCGCTGGTCCTTGGGCCGGAAAAACCTCGCTGGTGACTCACTTCGCCACGAGGGCCCATCCCGGGCTGGACGTGGTGTCGTTCGTCATCTCCCGGCGCGACGGGCAGATGCGTGTGCAGCAGTTCCACCGGGCCGTGTGCGACCAACTCGCAGCGCTGCTCGGTGAGTTCCCGCCCGCCGAACCCGATACGGCCGCCTTCCTCAGCCTCTGGGGACGCGCGATGCGGATCCCCGGGCGTTCCCTGCTGCTGCTTGTCGACGGCCTGGACGAGAACGACCATCGCGAGTTGGGCGAGCCCAGTATCGCCGCGCAGCTCCCGACCGCTCTCGGTCCGGCGGCACACGTCCTGGTGACGAGCCGCCATGCCGACGTGCCCCTCGACGTGGACGGCAGCCACCCGCTGCGCACCTGTCGCCGCCAGGTGCTGACGCCGTTCCCCGCCGCGACGAGCCTGCTCCTGCGCGCCCGCCAGGAGCTGGATCACGTCCTCAACGAGCCGGTCCCGCGTACCGTCCTGACCACGATGACGGTCGCCGGCGGCGCGTTGAGCGGCAGGGACATCGCATCGATCGTCGACGGCTCCGCGCTGGCGATCCGCAGGACTCTGGAGCGAGGGCTCTCCCGCGTCGTGGAGCCGCGCCCCGGTACGCCCACCCGGTACACCCTCGCCCACGACACACTGGCCGTCGCCGTCCAGGAGGACCTGGAACCCGAGGAGTACACGCATGCCCGCACCGCCATCGACGGATGGGCCCTCGGCTTCGCCGCGGCCGACTGGCCCGATGACACCCCGGAGTACTTGACCGACGCGTACCCGACCCTGCTGCTCGCCGAAGGGGCCGGCCGGACGCTGGCCGCCCTGGCCTCCCCCGCGCGCCGCGCTCTGCTGCGCCGCCGGACCCACGGCGAGCTGGCCGCCCTGTCCGAACTGTCGAACGCGGCACGGCTTCTCGAGGCGGCCCCCGACGGCGATCTCACCCTGCTGACCCGGGTGTCGCTGCTCCGCAAGCGCGTCGAGGACGACAACTTCGCCTTGCCCGCCGGGTATCCGCTGCTGCTGGTACGGCTCGGCCGAGCCGAGGAGGGCGTCCAGCTCGCCCGCACCCTGCAGAACACCTACCTACGGGCCGACGCTCTGCTGGCCATCGGCGAACACCTGCTGGACACACGGCCGGTCGAGGCACGCAACCTCGTCCACGAAGCCATGGCCGTGCCTGGCAGGTTGCCCCTGGAGCGGATGGAACACACGGTGCGCGCCGCCCTCGCGCTTGCGCGTCACGGCGAAGCAGGCGCCGCCGACATCGCTCGCCGGGCTGTCATGGAGAGCGGTGACGAGCACGGCTGGTCACTCATCGGCGTCGCCGAAGCACTGGCCGAGATGGATCCCACACTCACCCGGACCCTCATCGGGGAGGCCATCGCACACGCCGACAGCGAGGACCGCCCCGATTTCTGCGGCCTCCTGGCGCCGGCGTTCGTCGCTCTCGGCGAACTGGATCGCCTCCTTGAGCACCTCGCCGACCTGGACCCGGCGGGCCGGAAACGAGCCCTCCTCGCCGCCTGCGGCGAGCACTTAGCCAAAGGTGGCCGTCGTGCCGTACCCGTGGCGCTCCTCACCGCGCTGAACGAGGAGTTCCCCGGGTGCGAACTCGTGGAATCGGCCCCGTACCAGGACGAGGACCGGGCCCGCCATCTGCTCGCCCGGCCCGCCTCGGACTCCCCCGGCCTCGATCTGGTCGCGCTCACCTGCACCACCCTTGCCGCCCAGGGCCGCGACCCCCGACAGCCCGCCGCCTCCGACGAACTGCTCGCCGACGCCGCGAAAACCGCCCGGACCAACGGCCACCTGTCACTGGCGGTCGCCCTGGCCCAGGGCATCGCCGACCCCGACGCCCGTGCGGACCGTCTCACGGAGACCGCCCTTTCGCTGCTCGACTCCGGCACGACCCAGGAGGCCGCCCCCGTGGTGGACGCCGTGGAGGCGGCTCTCGGTGAGACCAGGAACACTCCCTCGCCCACCGTCCTCGCGTCCTTCGCCCAGGCCGCCGAGACCGCGGGGCGGACCGATCTGGCGACGACGGCTCTGGAACTGGCCCTCGACACCGTGCTGCGGGACGGCGACGACACAGGTGCCAAGTGGGACGCGCAGGCGGTGGCGGGCGCAGCCGTCCGGCTCGGCCGACTCGACCTCGCCCTGAGGATCGCGGCGGCGTTCGATGCCGAGCCGCTCGACCGCGTCGACATCCTTCTGGGCGCCGCCAGGAGCCTCGCAGGGCACAGCGATCGCCGATCGGCCGACCTCGACCTGCTCATCACTCAGGTGAGCGAAGGCATCGAGCAGTCGACGGAGCCGAGCGGGTCCGGTTGGCGCGCCCGGATCGCTCACGAGCTCATCTCGCTGCGCATCCGCATCGGGCACGTCGACCCGGTCGGCGACCTGCCCGGGAGCGACCCCACCCTCCGGCTGCGCGCACACCTGCGGTCGGACGACATCACCGCGGCGATCTCCCTGATCCGCGAAACGGCCTTCACCGTGTCTGCGGGTTCCCCGCAGGAACGCGCTCGCCGGCAGGAGCAGACCGCCGCGATGATCGTGGAGATGTGCGACGCCGGCCACCGGGATCCGTGCCGCGACATCACGGCCCGACTCGCCGAGACCGCGGACCCGGACATGACGCGGGCGGACGGACTGTGGGCTCACCCCTGGCTCACCGCGGCCTGCCGGGCCACCGACCTCACCGATGACTTCACTCGCCTCATGGGTACGCTGCGCGGCGCGGTCCTGGTCACGGGCGCCCACTACGGGACGAGCTCCGTGCCGGTGGAGGCAGTCGTCCGCCTGCGCCTGTGGGACCGCTACCGTGCCGAAGCCCGCCGACTGAGTGAGGTGCTCGCCGAGGGCGTGCTCACCAGCATGGTCAAGGCGATGCTCGCGGCAGGCCTGCGGACCGAGGCGCTCCCTCTCATCGACGACCTCCACGAGGAAGACGCCTCCTGCCTGGCCCTTGCCGCGGCCGTCACCTCACCGCCCTCCCTCGACCTGGTCAAGCGCTCCCTGGCTCGGGGCTTCGCCGAGGAGGTCATCGCCCCACTGACCGCTCTGGAACCGGCGTGCTTGGAAGAGATCGCCGCCCAACTCGGTCTGCCCCGCAACCCCGCCGGACAGAAGACGCTTGATGACGCGGTGACTCGCGACGGGTGACAGCGGCGGACGTCGAGCGGGAGCCGCCGACCGCGGCCGACGTCCGGATGCACGCGGCGGGGCGGCACGGCGGATCCCGCGGAACACGTACGGCGGCGGGCATCGGCCGCTGCCCAGGCGCTCCTGCGCCACCACCCGGGATCGGTGCACGTGATCGAAGGCACCGCCTGGCAGGAGGGGTTGTCCGTGGGCGGTCCGCGCCGCGCTCGGCGGTACGGGCCGGGAGAGTCCTTCTCCTTCCCCGGCTCGGGCGTCCACCGGATGAACGACGACGCCGGCGCCGTCACCATCCACGTCTACTCGCCGCCCTTGCAAGCCACCGGACGCTACGAGCTCATCGACGGCGGACCCCACCGCACGCCGGGTCCACCGGACGAGGGCTCGCCGGCGAGCCCTCAACTGCTCGACGCCCTCGACGCGATCGGACGATGAGCGGTCAGACCGGACGGTCCCAGAGCACATGCAGGGTGGGCGGCTTGCGGAAGACGAGGCCGTACGGAGTCGTGGGAAGGTCCGGGTCAAGGCGCAGGGCCGGGAGTCGTTCGAGCAGGTGCCGGAGGGCGATGCGGGTCTCCAGGCGGGCGAGGTGCGCGGCGATGCAGTGGTGCGGGCCGTGCGCGAACGCCAGTTGAAGTCGTACGTTCGCGCGGCGGACGTCGAACCGATCGGGATCGGGGAAGACCGCCGGGTCGCGGTTGGCGCCCGCCAGGGAGACCGTGACCGCCTCGCCCCGCCGGATCGTGGCCGGGCCGAGGACGGTGTCCCGGGTGGCGTAGCGGTCGACGAGCGCCGCACCGGGTTCCAGGCGGAGCGATTCCTCGATCGCGCCGTCCAGCAGGTCGGCCTCGTCCCGGACAAGAGCGAGCTGGTCGGGGCGGCGCAGCAGTTCCAGCAGCGCGTTGGTGATCATCGCCTCGGTCGTCTCGATGCCGCCGAACATCAAGACCGCGGCGTTGGAGGCCACCTCCGGCAGCTCCAGTTGCCCGGCAGCGGCGCCGAGGAGGGAGGCGGCAGCCCCGTCGGCGACGGTGGCTTCCACCGCTGACCGAAGCCGCGCGTAGGCGGCGGCACCCGCGGCTCCCGCCGCACGGCCGGCGGTGATGTCGGAGACCGAGCGCACGATGGCGTCGTACCAGGACAGCACCGTGGCCGCGTCGATGCCCTCCAGCCCGAGTGCCTCGGTCACGACAGCGACGGCGAGCGGGCCGGCGAAGGCACCGCGCAGTTCGCCGGCGCCGGCCGGCTCCAGTGCGGCGATGAGGCGGTCGGACTCCCGCTCGATGAACGAGGCGAACCCGTCATGCACCGCGCGGGGTCGGAAGGGGGCGACGAAGGGCTGGCGGTGCCGGGTGTGCTGGTCGCCGTCCAGGGACAGCATGCTCGGTCCGACGACCTGCGCGGTGGAGAACCGGGGATCGTCGACGGTGAAGGTCACGGCGTCCCGCATCACCTCCAACGCGAGGTCACGACGGGTCACCAGCCAGCCGCCCAGCTCGGGCAGCCAGGACACGGGCTCGTGGGCACGCAGGAGTGCCAACCGCGGATGCGGGTCCTCGGCGAGTTCGGCGAGCGCGGTCGCGGCGCCGAGCGGGAAGGCCTCGGCACCGCTCATCGCGCTGGGCGCCACCGGGTTCGGGTCGTCGGGGTTCGGGTCCACGGGCCTTGACGGCTCCTCCTCGGGGCGGCAGATCACGGCACAGTACATCTGCCGCCGCACTTCTTGATGGCCGCCGAGCGCCTGGAATGCGGGACGTCGACATCCTGGCCTTCCCGCGCCCGGGCCGTACACATGACGGACAAGAAGCTGTCACACGCGCACCGGAATGCGGCTTCGGACGGCGCCTGTTCTGACTGGCATGACAGTTGGAGTAGCCATCAACGCGTCCGACGCATCCAATCAGGTCGACGCCAGCGTGCGGTTGGCCCAGGAAGCCGCGGCGGCCGGGCTGCGGTCGGCCTGGTTCGGCCAGACCTTCGGCGCGGACTCACCCCAGCTCGCGGCGATCGTCGGACGCTCGGTGCCCGGGCTGCACGTGGGCACGTCCGCGATCCCCGTCTTCGGCCGCCACCCGCTGCTCGTCTCCAGCCAGGCCCAGACCGCCCAGGCGGCGACCCACGGCCGCTACCACCTCGGCCTGGCCCTGGGTACGAAACTCCTGACCGAGAGCGGCTTCGGCCTGCCCTTCGAACGCCCCATCGCCCGCCTGCGCGAGTTCCTCACCGCACTCCGGCAACTGACCCGGACCGGTACCGCCGACTTCCGCGGCGAGCTGCTCACCGCCACCACTCCGATACCGGCGCGCGTACCGGGCGCCGAGAGCGGCGTCCCCGTGCTGGTCGCCGCGATGGGGCCGCAGGCGCTGCGGGTCAGCGGGGAGTTGGCGGACGGGATCCTGCCCTACCTGGCGGGGCCGCGCGCTCTGGCGGAGCACATCGTTCCCGCACTGACCGCCGCGGCCGAGGCCGCCGGCCGTCCCGCGCCCAGAATCGTGGCGCTGGTGCCCGGTGTGGTCACCGACGACGTGGACGCCGTACGGCAGAGGGCCACCGAGAGCCTCGCGTTCTACGAACAGATCCCGTCCTACGCACGCGTCATCGAACTGTCCGGCGGCCGACGGGCGGCCGACCTGGCCGTGATCGGCGACGAGAAGGCGGTCGAAGCCGAGGTACGGCGTTACCGCGACGCCGGCGCCACCGAGGTCGTGTTCTCGAGCACCGAGATCGCGGGAGAAGCGGACCGCCGACGTACCTGGGCGCTCCTCGGCGAACTGGCTTCGCACGCGTAGGAACGCACGACCCGGAATGTCGACCGACCGCGACGGCAAGCGCCGCCGGTGCTCGACCGGATCGGAGCATGCGACCTCCACGTCAATGGAGAGGCCGTGCCGTCGGCGGCTGCCGGTGCATCCGAGTAGCGGCGTCCTCCGGCGTCACGCCGAGTACTGGTACGCCGAGTAGGTGAGATAGCCGTGGTCGCCGCCCTGGAAGTACGTGCTGTCGTCGGCGGGCGCGATCGGGAGACCGGTGCGCAGGCGCTCCACCAGGTCGGGGTTGGCGATGAAGGCGCGTCCGAAGCTGATGAGGTCGGCCCCCAGGCCGAGCCAGCGGTCCGCGTCGGCACGGCCGGTCTGCTTGGCGCCCAGGGGCAGCACCGGGTTCATGACGAGGGTGCCGGGCCAGCTCCGGCGCAGGTCCAGCAGGGTCTCTTCGTCAGCGGTGGCCTCCAGGTGGACGTAGGCCAGGCCGAGCCGGGACAGCTCGGTCAGGAGCGCGGCGTAGAGCTCGGCGACGTCGGACTCCTCGATGCCCCAGAACGTGCCGGCCGGGGAAAGCCGGATCCCGGTCCGCTCCGCGCCGATGGCCTCGACGGTCGCGGTGGCCGCCTCGACCGCGAAGCGGATCCGGTTGGTCACCGAGCCTCCGTAGCGGTCCGTGCGCAGATTGGCGTTGGTGGAGAGGAACTGTGAGATCAGGTATCCGTTGGCGCCGTGGAGTTCCACACCGTCGAACCCGGCGTCGACGGCGCGGCGCGCGGCTTCCGCGTAGGACCGGGCGTGCTCGGGCACCTCGGCGGTGTCCAGGGCGCGCGGCGTCGGCGTGGGCTGCGGTCCGGTGGGGGTGAACACCTCGCCGACGGCGGGGACGGCCGAGGGCCCGACGGGCCGCATCCCGGTGGTGTCGGGGTGGGAGACGCGTCCGCCGTGCATGATCTGGGCGAAGATCCGGCCGCCGTTGGTGTGCACGGCATCGGTCACCGGGCGCCATGAGGCCACCTGCTCATCGGTGTACAGCCCTGGAGTGCCGGGGTTGGACTGGCCGATCAGGCTGGGCTGCACGCCCTCGGTGACGATCAGTCCGGCCGTGGCCCGCTGGGCGTAGTAGCGCGCCATCGACGGCGTCGCCAGACCGCCCTCGGCGGCCCGTACCCGCGACATCGGCGCCATCACCACGCGGTTGGGCAAGGCCAGTTCGCCGAGCCGGTAGCCGGTGAAAAGAGTGGTCATGTCATGTCTCCCTCGTCTCCCGTCGCGCCCGGATCCCGGGCACGACGGTTACGCTAGAACCTGACATTGACGTCAGAGGCAAGGGTTGTGCTCCGGATCACAACAGGGAGGGCTGCATGCGCATCGGCGAGCTCGCGGCACGGGCGGGAGTCAGCGTCAGGTCCCTGCGCTACTACGAGGAGCAGGGTTTGCTGACCAGCACCCGTAGTGCCAGCGGGCAGCGGCACTACACGGACGACCACGTCGAGCGGGTCACGTTCCTGCAGCGGATGTACGCGGCGGGCCTGTCCAGCCGGACCATCGCCGAACTGCTGCCCTGTGTCGACTCACCCAGTGAGGCCACGTCCGACGCCGCGCTGGAACGGATGGCCGAGGAACGGGACCGACTTTCCGCGCACATCGAAGAGCTCATCCACACCCGGGAGGCTCTCGACCGGCTGATGGCCACGAACCGGGCCCATCGGGCGAGGCTGGGGTCGACCCTGGCCGGTTGACCCGAGCGGCCACCGGCGTCGCGGGCAACGTTTGTGTCGACCAGCGACCGGCCGAGGCTGACACCCCGAGCCGACGGGCGACCAGGGAGCCTGGAGCCCTCGGCCCAGGAAAGCGATTGACGCTCCGGCGCCCGGTCGGAACGATCTCAGGTCGTGACCACCAGCCATGATCAAAACCAGTCCGCCCGCCCGAATGGGAGCCCCGCCACCCGCCCCCTCGCCCTGGTGACCGGCGTGGGCCGCACCGCGGGCATCGGTGCCGGAATCGTCCGTCGACTGGCCGCGTCGGGCTGGGACATCGCCTTCACCTACTGGACGCCCTACGACGACCGGATGCCGTGGGGCAGGGAGCCGGGCGCGGCGGAGGCGATCAGCGACGCGTTGGCCCAACTCGGTGCTTCCACCGCCGCGATCGAGGCGGATCTCGCCGATCCGGAGACCCCCGCACGCGTCTTCGACGAGGTCGAGCAACAGCTCGGCCCCGTCACCGCGCTCGTGATGTGCCACTGCGAGTCGGTCGACTCCGGTCTCCTCGACACCACCGTGGAGAGTTTCGACCGGCACTTCGCCGTCAACGCGCGCGCCACCTGGCTGCTCATCCGGGAGTTCGGACGCCGCTTCGCCGCGGCGGCGGGAACCGGCCGGATCATCAGCCTCACCAGCGACCACACCGTCGGCAACCTGCCCTACGGCGCCAGCAAGGGAGCCCTGGACCGCATCACCCTGGCCGCCGCCCGCGAACTCGCGCATCTTGGTGTGACCGCCAACGCGATCAACCCCGGACCGGTCGACACGGGCTGGATGTCCGAGGAGGTCCGCGAGCACTGCGTGCGCGGCACCCCGCTCGGCCGCGTCGGCACCCCCCAGGACACCGCGCACCTCGTGGACTTCCTGTGTTCCCGGGAAGGCGGCTGGATCAACGGCCAGTTGTTGATGAGCAACGGTGGCCTCGCCTAGGAAGCCCCCTCCCACCGGCGCGTTCAGCGCCCCCTGGCCCACTGCGGTGTCCACGTTCCGGCGGCGTCCTGGTCGGCCGTCGTCGCGGCGAGGTGGGCTCGGAGCGTGGCCAGCGCCGGGTGGGCGTTGTCGCGGTGCCAGAGGAGGGAGTGCGGGTAGACGGGGGTGGGGTCGGTGATCGGGATGCGGCGCAGGTCGTGGCCGGTCGGCCAGACCAGGCGGGTGTGCGCCCCCATGAAGGTGGCCAGGGCCGGGGTGTCGGCGACGGTGTCCAGGAGCGCGTCGGAGCCGAAGTTGGGGCCGGTCGCCTCGATGGTGAGGCCGAACCGGGCCACGAGGTCGTCGTAATAGGCCGCCCACTCGGTGCCGGGCACGATGCCGGGCATCCAGATCCGGTGCCCGGCCAGCTGAGCGAGAGACACCGACCGCTCGCCCGCCAGCGTGTGGTCCGGGCCCGTCAGGAGCTCCAGTGGCTCGTCGAGCACCCGCACCGAGACCAGATCCTCACCCGCTGGCCGACCCGGCGCCCCGACCGCCCGGAACGAGGCGTCGATCGCGCCGGAGCGCAGCGCGGCCGCGGCTTTCTCGATCTCGAACAGCCACACCACGTCGAGGTCGATGTCGGGATGCGCGCGGTGGAAGGCGCGCATGAGGCCCGAGGCCGCGCCGCGTGAGGCGATCACGTCGACGCGCAGCGGCCGGTCGGCGGGGCGGACGGACGCGGCCGCGCGGTGGGCGATCCGCAGCAACTCGCGCGCGTGGGGTAGGAACGCCTGCCCGTCGATGGTGAGCTCCGCGCCGCGCGGGGTGCGGGTGAACAGCCGTACTGCCAGGGCGCGTTCCAGGGCTGCGATGCGCTTGGAGACCGCCTGCTGGGTGATCGCCAGCTCGGCGGCGGCCTGCTGGAACTGCCCCGCCTCGGCGACGGCGAGGAAGGTCCGGACGCTGTCGAGATCCACACCCCACACCCTAAGGGCACAACCACTGGTTGTGGCCGAGTGGGCTTCCGGTTGTTTGATCTGCGGCAACGCGGCCGCTTGGATGCTCTCGGGACACGGACTGGTTGTACGGAACGGGAGACGCGAGAGGCGAGCGGGGATGAGAAGCGAGCACCGGCTGGGGCGGGCCTTCGGGTGGCTGTGGGCAGCGTACGGAACCAGCGCCCTCGGCACCTGGCTCGCCTTCGGCGCCTTCCCGCTGATCGCCGTCGAGGTGCTGGACGCCTCGCCCGCCGAGGTCGCCGCGCTGTCCGCCGTGGGGGCCGCCGTCGGCGCGGCGGTGGCCGTGCCGCTCGGACCGTGGGTGGAGTTCCGCCGCAAACGCCCGGTGCTGATCGCGATGGACCTGGCGCGGTGCGCGGCGCTGCTGACGATCCCCGCCGCGTTCGCGCTCGGCGCCCTCACCTTCCTTCAGCTCCTGCTGGTCTCGGCCGTCGTCGCGGCGGCCGACATCACCTTCCGCGCCGCCTCGGGCGCGTACCTGAAGACGCTGCTGCCGGACCAGGACCTGCTCGTCGCCAACGCCCGCTTCGAGTCGACGACTTGGACCACCACGATCATCGGGCCGCCCCTGGGCGGCGCCGCGATCGGGCTCCTCGGGCCGGTGGCGACGGTGGTGGCCGACGCGGCCAGCCACCTGCTCTCGGCCCTGGGCATCCGTGCGACGGGCGGGCACGAGCCGCGCCCCGACCGCCGGGAGGCCGCGCGCCCCCGCGCGGGCGATCTGATCGTCGGCTGGCGGTACATCCTCGCCGACACCATCCTGCGTCCACTGTTCTTCCATACTGCCCTGTTCAACGGGCTGATCATGGCCACCTCGCCGCTGCTGGCCGTCCTCATGCTCGGCCCGCTCGGGTTCACTCCCTGGCAGTACGGCATCGCCTTCGCCGTACCGTCGATCGCCGGGCTGCTCGGCGCACGCCTGGCCCCGCGCCTCGTCAACCGGTTCGGGCAGCACCACGTGCTGATCGCGGCCGGGACGCTGCGGGCGATCTGGCCGGTCGGCCTGGCCTTCCTCGGACCGGGCACCCCAGGACTGCTGCTGGTCATCGGCATCGAGCTCGGGCTCATCTTCAGTTGCGCGGTCTTCAATCCTGTCCAGGCCACCTACCGTCTCCGGCGCACCGCGACCGACCGCGTCGTCCGCACCCTGTCCGCCTGGACGGTGACGACGAAGGCCTCGGCCGCACTCCTCACCGCCCTCTGGGGCGTACTGGGCAGCGTCATCGGCCCGCGCACCGCCATCGCCCTGGCCGGCGTACTCCTGCTTGCCACCCCGCTCCTGCTCCCCCGCCACGCGCCGGCACCGGACTCGGATCGCCCCCTCAATTCCCTCCATCCGTGCGGTACTTGACCGCGTAACGGGTATGCACATCAGCGGTGGCATCGGGGAGGCACTGGGGGGGGGCTGACACTGTGGCGCGCCTGTCGTGGATGTCCGGCCCTTCCCCCTCCCGTCGCGCGCAACGGCGGCAAGCCGTGCGCCTGCTGCGAGCCGGCGGGCTCTACGGACCGAGGTTCCGCGATGTCCTGCCGGCGCTCGCGCTGACGGTGACGGCCGTGTGCTCCGTGGTCGCGCTGCTGGCCTGGGGATACCGGGCCGCGGGGTTCGTGGTGCCGCTCGTCGGTGTCCTGGGCGTCGCGGGCGCCCTGACGCTGTGGTTACGGCGTCGGCGGCCGGACGCCCGTCGGCGCACCGGCTACTACACACCGGACGATCTCCTGGAACTCGACACCCAGGGCCTCGCGCTGGCCGTCGCGCGCATGCTGCGCCGGGACGGCTGGCGGGTACGGCTGATGCCCGCGCCCGACCGGCCCCGCGTGTGCGCGCGCAACACCGACGGCGGTCACCTCGACGTCGCCTTCCGGCCCGTGGCGGAGCCCCTGCCCGACGAGGACCCGCCCCATCCCCCCACGCGCCGCGACAGGCCCGGCGAGGAGGGCCTGCGTCTGGTCGTCCACCGGGGCACGTTCGCGGCCCGCGACGTCCAATGGGCGCGCAGGGACGGCACGACCTGGCTGCTCGACGGCGCGGCGCTGCGCCGCTGGGGCGCGGGCGCGCCGCTGGCCGACGTCCTCCCGGAGGAGCTCTGATCCGCCGCGCCTCCCCGGCCGACGCGACGCGTGCCGTGCGGGGCGACGCCCGTCCACCGAGCGACGTGCGGCAGGATGAGCACCATGAGCGTAGTCAAGATCAACGTACTGGCCGTCCCCGCCGAGCAGCGCGAGACGCTCGAGAAGCGCTTCGCCTCCCGCGCGCACGCCGTGGAGAGCTCCGACGGCTTCGAGTGGTTCGAACTCCTGAGGCCCGTCGAGGGCACCGACAACTACCTCGTCTACACGCGCTGGCGCGACGAGGAGTCCTTCCAGGCGTGGATGGAGGGACCGATGAAGGCAGCCCACCAGGGCGGTGGCCCTGCCGAGGGCGGCGAGCGCCCCAAGCCCGCGGCCAGCGGTTCCACCCTGTGGTCCTTCGACGTCGTGCAGCAGGCGGCGCCCAAGCGGGACTGACGTCCCCGGTTACGCGGTGCGCCGCGCCTCGTAACGCAGCGCCGCGCCGGTGAGCAGCGCGCCGAGCCCCTCCCACAGGCCGACACCCAGGAACGCGGCGGGGGCCCGGTCGCCGATCACCGCGAGCGTGAAGACCGTGCACGTCAGCAGCCGGAAGGGCACGGTCCAGCGGAAGAACGCCTTCCAGTCCGAGGCGGCGGCCAGCACGTAGTACACCCCCATGTTGACCGCCGCCATGGAAGAGGCGGTCACGAACACCAGGGTGTGGTCTCCCTCGGCCCGCCCGGACCCGTCGGGATCCGGGAACCCCATGACGGTGAGAAGGGCGTCCGGCGCGATCAGCCCTACGCCGCCGAGGGCGGCGGCGAGGACGCCGAACACCGATATGGTCCAGCCGGACGGGGAGCGGGGCACGAGTCTCACGAAGTACTCCGGTTCACAGGGGCGTTGGGCTTCATGTGCCCCCCTTCCCTATCGCGTCACCCTCGGTGCGACCGCGCCGGGGTCCGACGGTACGGACCCGCGGCCTGAAGGCGACCTACCCGCGGCCGCGGTGGCCCGGCACAATGGGCGCCGCCGTTTCCATCAGGCGGTACGGCGTACGCCGTATCAGCCCGGCATCACGTGGCCAACCAACCGAAGTCTTCGGGGAGTTGTGGGCGATGACCGCACGCCGTACCACCAAGGGACGTCTCGGGCCGACCGCCCGCCTACTGAGCCTGCTCGTCGTGGCCGTCCTCGCCGTGTCCGGAACGAGCGCGGTCGCCGCGCCGGCGGAACAGACCGCGACGCGCGCCGCGTCGGCAGTCGAGAGCCTGGGGATCGCCGGGACGTCCTGGGCCGTCGACCAGCGCACGGGGACTCTGCGGGTCCACGCCGACGCCACGGTCACGGACCCCGATCTCGCCCGACTCCGGCGCCTCGCCGCACGCTTCGACGGCGCCATCACGCTCGTACGGCAGAGCGACCGGCTCCGCGCCCTCGTGTCGGGCGGCGACGGCGTCTACGGCTCCGGCCTGCGCTGCTCGGCCGGGGTCAACGTGCGCAGCGGAACGACGTACTACTTCGTCACCGCCGGCCACTGCACTGAGGCCACGTCCACCTGGTACACCAACTCCGCCCAGACCACCGCGATCGGACCGACCACCAGCACCAGCTTCCCGGGCAACGACTTCGGCGTGGTGCGCTACGCCAACGCGGGTGTCCCGCACCCCGGCACCATCGGGACCGTCGACGTCACCGGCACCGCGAGCGCCTACGTCGGCCAGAGCGTCTGCCGCCGGGGCGCGACCACCGGTGTCCGCTGCGGCAGGGTCACCGCACTCAACGCGACCGTCAACTACGGGGGCGGCGAGATCGTCTACGGACTCATCCAGACCAACATCTGCGCCGAACCCGGCGACAGCGGCGGCCCGCTCTACGCGGGTGACAAGGTCATCGGCATCCTGTCCGGCGGCACCGGCAACTGCACCACCGGCGGCACCACGTACTACCAGCCGATCCAGGAGGTCCTGGGCGCTTACGGGTTGTCCGTCTACTGACGGACCGCCGCCCGCGCCGCCGGGTGGGCAGAGCGAGCGTCAACTGGGCGCGCACCCGTGTGTCCGCTGGTCGCGTTCCACCACGTCGAGGTGGTCTCGCAGCGTCCTTGCCTGCCTGTTCAGGCGCGTGGCCTCGCGCCTGGCCTCGTACGGATCGCTCCAGTCGATACCTTCGAGTTCCCGCCTCACGTCATCGAGTTGCTGGGCGAAGTCCTCGTACTGAACGCGCAGTTCGTCGCAGACACCGCTGGTGGACCCGACGGCCACGTTCACCCGGGGGCCGGCCTGGCCGAACCAGCGCACTCCTTCTCGCACCATCTGCCAGCAGAAGGCGTACCTGCCTGCCGCGGCCGGAGCCGTGATGTCGAACTGGAAGACGGCGCTGTCGCCAGGATCCACGGAGGCCTGCGGCAGCTCGATCCGGCCCGTTCCCCACACGGTGTTGTCCTGGGGGGCCTGACTGCCCAGGCGGTAGTGGTCGCGGGTGGTCCAGGTGGTCGAGCCGCTGTTCTCCGCGGTCACGGTCACGCGGGAGGAGGCGCCGGCCCCCATCGGGGTGGGCGGCGGCCCGGTCAGCCGGACGGAGGCGCCGTCGACGTAGGCCGGAGCGGGATCGGCCGGCGTGTAGGGGATGCGGAAGAACCCGCGGATCTGGCCGGGCACCTCGCCGTCCGTGCCGTTCGTGGTGATGGTCTTGGCCGGGCGGTGCGAGCTGATGTCCAGCTGGATGACGATGTCGTCCTTGCCGGGTTCGTTGCAGTCGTAGACGCGCAGGGTGAGGACGTCGCCATGCCGTTCGTAGCCCCACACCAGCACGACATGGTTCTTGAACACGTCCCAGGGGGCGTACGACCGGACCAGCACGAGGCCGATCGGGCAGAGAACGCCGTGGTCGATGTCGTCGAGGATGCCGGGCACTTCGTCGATCGTCCGGTGGAAGAGGCCTGGCCCCCAGAACACGGTCTCGTGGTCGAGGGCCTGGGTCTCCGCGAGCCAGCGCTGAATCAGTGCCGGACCGTTGAAGCTGTCGACGAGGCGCCCGAGGATGTGCTGGGCGAGCTCTAGGGGGATCCGCTCGGCGGACCGTCCGCGCAGTTGTGGTGTCCCGCTCTTGTGGATGTCCCTGGCCAGGAACGACATGCCCCCGCACAGCCCCATCCCGGTCGCGTCCACGGAAGCGCCCGGAAGTCCGGGGACGGATATCCGCAGCGCGGTACCGGGCGGCCACGGTCCGTTGCGGAACAAGGGGGCCCGGGTCGAGGGCAGGAAGCCGGGGACGGAGGCCGGGCCGAACCGCTGGACGGTGCCGGATGCCCACAGGGCGAGACCGGCGTCGCTGTAGAGGACGAGGTTCCCGTCATCCTGCAGAACGATCCACGACCCGGGATTGCCGTCGGTGTGGGTGGCCCACAGCGGTTTCCCCTCCGCCGTGTACAGGACGAAGTTGCCGTCCCCTTGCATCACCGCGTGCGTGCCCGGTTGCTGCCACGTGTCGGAGGACCACAGCGCGGCCCCGTCGTCCGTGCGATACAGGACGAGGGTCCCGTCCCCCTGCATCACCAGGCGCACCCGGGCGTTGTTCGACGTCAGTTCCTCTCCGGTGCCGAGTTGTTGATCGGTGTGCAGACGGTCCATCTCGCGCCTCCCCCGGCCGAGTCCTGGTGGGGAGTGTTGCAAGGGAATGCCCGGTTCGGCACCGCTCGTCGCCCCGCCAAGGGGGAGAATGCTCGGCATGACGACTTGAAGAGCATCCACCGGGTGGCGACCGTGGCGCAAAGTCGGCTCCTGGGCCACGGTCCTCACGGGAGAGCGACGGAGCTGCGCCACGTGCGGGACGGCCGTCCGGTCGTATCGGTACCGCTTCCATCCGCCCCAGTCCTCCATGTTCGAGCGGTGCGTGGGGCTCAGCTGGTGTTCCGGGTGCCGGATCTACTCCGGTGCGATGGTGCATGTCCCCCGGAGTGAAGTGCTCGTCGACGCGCTGGCGTCACTTCCACCTGAGCAGCGGGAACGGCTGATGCGCTCGGAAACGCGGCTGATCGATTTCCTGAACCGCGGTACGTGAGGCGGTCCCAAGTCGGCAACGGCTCCGCGGGGTCCGGGCGACGCAGGCACCCGCACGGCTTACTGAGAGTCCTGACGGCGCTGCTGACCGCCGGATTGGCCAACCCGGCCGCCGGTCAGCGCACTTGCCGCACGCCGGACGGGGAGGGGCGGACACTCGCCGTCAGTTGGTCACATCCCTCACTCGCGCCAGATGCGGCCGCCTAGTACGTGGCCGACACCGGCGCGTAGGCGACACCACCGCTGGGCACTGTTCCCGCCGACGCAGTGACGCGACCTCACGGGAGCCGCCCGATGACCATCGACCTCCGCTCCGAAGCCCACAAGCTCCTGCCCGATCTCGTACGGCTGAGGCGGGACCTGCACCGTGCGCCCGAACTGGGCCTGGACCTGCCCCGTACCCAGGCGAGGGTGCTCGCCGCGTTGGAGGGGCTCGGCCTGGACGTCAGCACCGGCGAGCGGCTCAGCTCGGTCACGGCTGTCCTGGAGGGGGCGCGGTCCGGGCCGACCGTTCTCCTGCGGGGCGACATGGACGCGCTGCCCCAACAGGAGGAAAGCGGGCTTGAGTTCGCCTCGGAGGTGCCCGGGGCCATGCACGCCTGCGGTCACGACCTGCACACCACGATGCTGGCCGGCGCCGCCCGGCTGCTGGCGAGCCATCGGACGGAGTTGGCGGGCCGGGTCGTGTTCATGTTCCAGCCCGCGGAGGAGTCCGGGGGCGGCGCCCAACCCATGATCGACGAGGGGCTGCTGGACACCCCGGGCGGCGAACCCGTGAAGGCGGCGTTCGCCCTGCATGTGAGCACGCGGTTCGACAGCGGGACACTGCATCTGCGTCCCGGCCCGACCTTCGCCGCATCCGATCTCCTCCACCTGACCGTGCGCGGCCGCTCCGGCCACGCGTCCACGCCCCACCACGCCCTGGACCCGATCCCGGTGGCCTGCGAGATCGTGCAGGCGCTGCAGACGATGGTCACCCGTACGGTGAACGTGTTCGACCCGGCGGTGGTGACCGTCGCCTCCCTCCACGCCGGCACGACCACCAACATCATCCCGGAGACGGCGGAGATCCTCGGCACCGTCCGCACGCTCACGCCGGAGACCCGGCACAAGCTCCGCGACGGCATCACCCGGGTCGCGCACCATGTCGCCGCCGCCCACGCGGCCACGGTGGAGGTGGAGCTGACGGAGGGCTATCCGCCGGTCGTCAACGACGCCGACGTCACCGCGGCCGTACGCGACACGGCCGAGGGTCTGCTCGGGCCGGACGCCGTGCAGGAACTGCCCGAACCCGTCATGGGTTCGGAGGACTTCTCGTACGTGCTGCGCCGGGTGCCCGGCGCGATGGCCTTTCTCGGCGCACGTCCTGCCGGGGCCGGTCCCGAGGGCGTGCCCGACTGCCACTCCAGCCGGGTGGTGTTCGACGAGGAGTCCATGGCGGCCGGCGTCGCACTGCACGCGGCCGTGGCGCTGAGGTTGCTCGCCGGGTAGGCGTGCGTCATCGGTGCTGTGGCACCACCGCCACCGGGCACTCCGCGTGGTGCAGCACGGTGTGGCCCACCAGGCCGAGTTGCGGACCGAGATGCCCCTTGCGCCGGTGCGCGCCGATGACCAGGAGGTCGGCCGCCGAGGACCTGGCCACCAGCGCGTGACGGGCCGTGCCCTCCGGCAGTGCGCGGTGCACGAGGACGTCGGGGTGCTCCTCGGCCACGTCGTCCAGGGCCTCGGCGAGCAGGAACGCGGCATGCTCCTGCTCGGCGTGGGCGGGCTGTCCGGCCAGGAGGGGATGCGGCACGGCTTTGTGCGCCGGACGCCGCCAGGCCCGTACCGCCTCGACCTCGCAGCCGCGCGCCGCCGCCTCCTTGATGGCGTACCGGACCGCGACCGGGGCCGAGGTTCCGCCGATGCCCACGACGACGCGGCCGTTCGCGGTGGTTCGGTTGGCCTCCCGGCCGCGCACGACGACGACCGGGCAGGGGGACCGGGCGGCGAGGGAGAGGCTGACCGAGCCGAGCAGCAGTTCCCTGAGCGGGCCCCGGCCCCGTACGCCGGTCACGACGGCGCAGGCGCGCCGCGCCTCGTTCAGCAACGCCGACGCGGGGTCCTCCGGCACCACGTCGATGCTGATCTCCAGGTCCGGTGCGCGCTGCCCGGCGCGCTTGGCCGCCGTGGCGACGACGCTCTGCGCGAGGTCGTGCTCCGTGACCACGTCGGGGTCGGCTCCGGGGGTGTCCGCCAGTGCCGCGCTCTCGTACCGCTCCCACAGCGAGGCGTGGACGATCCGCAGGGGGACGCCCTGGCGGAGCGCTTCGTCCGCGGCCCAGTCGACGGCGTGGAGGCTGGGCTCCGAGCCGTCGACGCCCACGATCAGGGGTCGCACCATGGCTCCCACCACCTCCAGCGTGCCGAGGTGTCCTCCCATTCTCTCTCCGCGCCCGTCAGCCGTCATGTCGTTTGTCGAACCATCAGACGATGTTGACAACCATTTTCATCTAGACCATGCTGGCCACGCCCCGCACCGCCCGCCCCGTCCTTGCGGCCCAGGTGCGGGGTCCACTCCACGTGATCCCTTGGGAGCAGCATGTCGATCTTGCGTAACCGTCGCGATTTCCTGGCCCTCGCCGGCGCCGCCGCCGGGGCCGTGGCGCTGGCCGGGTGCGGTGGCGGGACCGGCGGCACGGCGGCGGACGGCAAGGGGCGACCGCGGCGCGGCGGACAGTTCCGCGCCCTGTTCACCGGCGGCGGCGAGATGGAGACCATCGACCCGCACGCGGAGGCCCTCGCCATCGACATGGCCCGCACCAAGGCACTCTTCGACCGTCTCGTGGACCTGGACGCCGACATGGCCCCCGTGCCCCGGCTCGCCGAGAAGTGGGAGCCCAACGACGACGCGACCGTGTGGCGCTTCACCCTGCGCGAGGCGACGTTCCACGACGGCAAGGCGCTCACCCCCGAGGACGTGCTGTTCACCTTCGGCCGGATCCTCGACCCGAAGGCGACCACCCACTTCGCACAGAGCCTGCTCTCCGTCATCGACCTCAAGAACAGCCGCCAGAAGGGCAGGGACGTCGTCGAGGTCGCACTGAAGCAGCCCAGCGCTGACTTCCCCGCCCTGCTCGGCACACTGGGCACGGCCGTCGTCAGCGCCCGGTACTCCGACCCCGCCAAGGCCGTGGGCACCGGGGCGTTCCGGCTGAAGACCTTCCAGGCCGGCCGCGGTTTCGTCGCCGAGCGGTTCGACGACCACTGGGACGGCGGCGCGTACGTCGACGAACTGCGCGTCCTGTCCGCCGACACCGACGCCCGGGGCAACGCGCTGCGGGCGGGCGAGGCGGAGTACGGCTTCGAGATGACGCCGACCTTCGCCCGGACCGTCCAGGCCGACGACTCCGTGCGGATCCTCGCCGCGAAGGGCAGCACGGCCCAGGCCATCGTCATGAAGTGCGACCGGGAACCCTTCGACAACCCCGACGTCACCCTGGCGTTCAAGCTGCTCGCCGACCGCGAGAAGCTCGTCGACGTGGTCCTGGCGGGCCAGGGCGTCGTCGGCAACGACATGTTCGGCCGGGGCTACCAGTACTACCCCGACGACATACCGCAGCGCACCCGGGACGTCGCAGAAGCCCGCGCCCTGCTGAAGAAGGCCGGTGCGCTGAACAAGACACTGTCCATCTACACCTCCTCGGTGGCGACCGGCTTCGTGGAGGCGGCCACGCTCTTCGCCGAGCAGGCCGCCGACGCCGGACTCCGGGTCAGGATCACCACCGGTTCCTCGGAGACCTACTTCAAGGACCAGCTGACCAAGGGTGTGCTGGGCAGCCACCGCTCCGGCGCCATGACCATCCCGAACTACATCAACGACCGGCTGCTCACCAAGTCCGCCTTCAACGCCTCCGGTTGGCGCCGCAAGGACTTCGACGCCACCTTCGCCAAGGCCCAGTCCACCACCGACGAGGCCGAACGCGGCGCACTGTACGGCGAGTTGCAGCGCACGATCCACGACGAGGGCGGCCTGCTCGTCTGGGGCCACCCGGACTGGCTCAACGCCGTCTCGTCGCGAGTGCGGGGCATGACGGCGGCTCCGCCCAACACCCTGGACTCGGCCCGCTTCGACAAGGTGTGGCTGGCCTGACGATGCGCGGGTACGCCCTCCAGCGCCTCGCCCTCGCGGCTGTCCAACTCGCCCTGCTCGGCGGGCTGGTCTTCGTCCTGACCTCCCTGCTGCCGGGCGACGCGGCCGACGTCCGCAACAACGAGGACGCCACCCCCGAACAGGTGGCGGCACTGCGCGAACAACTCCGGCTGGACCGGCCGCTGCCGGAACGGTTCGCCGACTGGGCGTCCGGGGTTATCACCGGCGACCTCGGCACCTCGCTGGTCAGCGGCGGCCCGGTGCGGGACATCCTGGTCGACACGGTCGGTATCACGCTGGTGCTCGGGGCGGTGACACTCGCTGTGGTCGTTCCCCTCGCGGTCGCCCTGGGCATCGCCTCGGGGCTGCGCGAGGGCGGCCGACTGGACCGGGCCGTCTCCTCGGTCTCCCTGACGCTGAGCGCCGTACCGGACTTCGTGCTCGCGCTGCTGCTGGTGGCCGGTTTGTCGCTGAGACTGGGCTGGCTGCCCGCGACCTGGGTGGGCGTGTCGGCGGGCGAGCTGCTCCTGCGGCCCGCGCTGCTGGTCCTCCCCGTGGCGGTCGTGTCCGCCCGCATGATCTGTCTGCTCTCACGGCAGGTGCGAGCGGGCATGGTGACGGTCCTCAAGGCCGGTTACGTCGTCCAGGCCCGACGCCTGGGAGTGCCGCGCCGGACACTGATCGTGCGCCATGTCCTGCCCAACGCGGCCGTGCCCGGCATCCAGGAACTGGCCCGGGTCGGCGACAACCTGGTCGGCGGCGTGCTGATCGTCGAGGCGGTGTTCGCCGTCCCCGGAGTGGCGACCGCCCTGGTGCGGGCGGTGGAGGCGCGGGACGTACCCACCGTGCAGGGCCTGGCCCTCGTGGTCGCGGCGGCGGCCCTGCTGTTCAGTCTCGCCGCCGATCTGGTCTGCCATCGACTCGTCCCGCGCACGGAGGTCCTGCGGTGAAGCTCCTCAGACGGCCCGGTCCCGTGGGATTCGGCGCCGTCCTCCTCGCCCTGCCCGTGGGCGTCGCCGTGCTGGGACCGCTGTGCACCGGGACACCGCGCGGCGGGCAGGCCGCACCGTACGCCGCCGCCGGCTCCGAGCACCTCCTGGGCACGGACGGGCTCGGCCGGGACGTACTCGCCCTGCTGCTGCACGGCGGGCGCAGCGCGCTGGGGATGGCGCTCGGCGCGGTCGTCCTGGCCTACCTCCTCGGAGGGACGCTGGGGCTGCTGGCCGCCTCGACGCGCCGCCGTTGGGCGGACGAACTCCTCATCCGCCCTCTGGACGTCCTGCTTCCGCTGCCGACCCTGCTGGTGATCAGCGTGGTCGCGGTCAGCTGGCGCGGCTCCCCCGTCGCCATCTGCCTCGCGGTCGCCGCGGTCAATGTGCCGCCGGTGGCGCGTCTGGTCCGAGCGGCGGCGCTGGACGCGGCCAGCGGTCCCGTCACCGAAGCGCTGCGTGTCCAAGGCGAATCCCCGGTGCGCGTCCAGGTGATCACATCGCGCGCTCGGTGCTCGCCCCGGTCGCCGCCGACGTCGGCACCCGCGTCACCCTCGCCGTGTTCCTCGTCGGTTCGGCGAACTTCCTCGGGCTCGGGCTGAATCCGACGGCGCCGGACTGGGCGGTGAGCATCTCACGCGGCCGGGAGGGCCTGCTGCTCCAGCCGTGGGCGGTGCTGGCACCCGCGGCACTGCTCGTCCTGTTCACGGTGGGGCTGAACCTGCTGGCGGACGGCGCGCTGGCCCGGTCCCGGCGCCGTGCGCAGAGGGCCGTCCGATGACGGCTCGCCTGTCACGTCCACTCCCTCCCACCGACGGGCGCTCTCCCAGCACCGGACACATCAGGCCGCCCGACGGCCGGCCCCACCGCCTTCCACGGTCACCCCACTCCCACCGACCGGTGCCCTGCGCCGGACACACCAAGGCGACGACCGCACGCGCCCCCACCCACGAGCGAACACAGGAGCCCCACCCATGACCGCCCTCGTCACCGTCCGCGGACTGACCGCGCGCGCCGGGGACACCGCGCTGCTCGACTCCGTCGACTTCGAGCTGCACGAGGGTCACGTGACCGCTCTCGTCGGACCGTCCGGCAGCGGCAAGACCACCGCCGCCCTCGCCCTGCTCGGCGAGGCAGGCCCCGGCGTCCGGCTGAGCGGGCGAGTGACGGTCGGATCCGTGACCGCCGTGGACGACGACGGCGTGACCCGTGACGCGGCCGCACTGCTCGGCCGGGTCATCGCCTACATGCTCCAGCACCCGGGCAGCGCCCTGAACCCGGCCCGCCGCACCGGAGCGGTACTCTCCGAACTCGCCCGGCTGCACCATCCGGGCACCCCGCCGACGGCCCTCGTCAGCAGGGCACTCCAGGCCGCCCAGCTCCCCTCCGGAGGGGACGTCGAGCGACGCTTCCCGCACCAGTTCTCCGGCGGCCAGCGTCAACGCGTCGCCCTCGCCCAGACCCTGGTGTGCCGACCCCGCGCACTCGTCCTCGACGAGCCCAGCACCGGCCTCGACACCGTGGCCCGGATGCGGCTGGCGGCGGAACTCGCGGAGCTGGCCCGCGAGGGCCTCGCGATCCTGTTGCTGAGCCACGACCACGACCTGGTCCGGGCACTCGCCGACCAGGTGGTCGTCCTGCGCCAGGGCTACGTACTCGCCTCCGGCACCCCCGACGAAGCCCTGCCCACCCGGCCCGCGGTCACCACCGCCACCCGCCACACACCCCGAGCACCCGACGCACCCGGCCGGGCCCCCGTGCTCGAAGTACGAAGCCTGTCCGCCCACTTGCACAGTCGCGGCCGCGGACCCGTCCTGCACGCGATCGATTTTCACCTGCCCGCCGGGGCCTGCCTCGGCGTGGCCGGGCTGTCCGGCAGCGGCAAGACCACCCTTGCCCGCTGCGTCGCCGGACTGCACGAACGCAGGCGCGGCGAGGTGCTGCTGGACGGCACCGCACTGCCCGCTCTGCGGCGGCGGACCCGCGAGCAGAAGCGGCGCGTGCAGTACGTCTGGCAGGAGGTCCGCTCGTCCTTCGACGAGCGGCGCACGGTGGTCGAGCAGGTCGCCCGCGGCGCCGTACGGCTGCGGGGCACGGCGCCCGGTGCCGCGCGAGCCGAGGCGTACGGGCTGCTCGACCGACTCGGGCTCGACGGCCAGGTCGTCGACCGACGGCCCGGCGGCCTGTCCGGCGGCGAGTTGCAGCGGGCGGCGCTGGCACGGGCCACGATCGCCCGCCCGGACGTCCTGATCTGCGACGAGATCACCACGGCCCTCGATCCGGCGGCCACGGCAGCGGTGCTCGCCGAACTCGCCCGGCTGCGTGCGGAGTACGGCACGGCCCTGCTGTGGGTGAGCCACGACCTTGAGCTCCTGGCCGCCGTGGCACACCACATCCTCGTCCTCGACGACGGCCGCATCGTCGAGACCGGCGCGCCCGAGCAGGTGCTGCGAGAGCCCCGAGCCCCGCTCACCCGGCGCCTCGTCCGCGCCATGGACCTCGGAGCCCACCTCAAAGCCCCGTCAACTGCACGCAGTTGACCCGATGACCCATCCGACAACGGAGGACACATGACCGACCGGCCCGCAGCCGGCGATGCCACCACCCCCCGGGACGACGCCCGTGCGCTGCTGGAATCGCTGCCCGAGACGTTGCCCAGGGACGAGATACTCGCGCTCAACAGCTCCCCGTCCGACATCCATACCGAGCGGGCGTACGCGTACCACGACTGGACGTTCACCCTTCCGCCCGGCGTTTTCAGGCCCGGCGACACCAGCCGCATCGTCCACGACCGGCTGCTGGACGGCACCATCGCCGTCCAGGACAGGTCGTACGCGGCGATCGGCGTCGGACTCGGAGTCGAGGCCGTGATCGCCGGCTCGCTCGGGGCCCGGGAGATCTACGCGGCCGACGTCCACCCGGACAGCGTGGCGACGGCGACAGAGCACTACGCGCGCCTCGTCGGGGACCGGCCCGGCACCCGGTTCAGGCCACTCGTGTCCAACCTGTTCGAGGAGTTCCCCGACGCCGCCCGGCTGGACGTCGTCACCTTCAATCCGCCCGCGGTCTCGACCCGGACCAGCGACGACCCGACGGTGGTGCGCAACGTCTGCGTCGGCGCCGAGATCGTCCTGCGCTTCCTCGACCAGGTCGTCGAACGCGAACTGCTCTCCCCAGAAGGCGCGTTGTACCTGATCGTGTCCAACACCGCCGAGCTCAGGCGCATCGTGGCCCACGCGATCGAGGCCGGCTTCCGGCCCCGGGTCGTGCACCGGCAGACCTGGGAGGGCGACAACTGCCAGGCGTACCTGTTCGAGCTGACCCGTCACCACACCGCCTGACCCGTCACCCCGCCGCCTCACCCTGAGGAGTACGCCATGCATGAGCACATAGCCGAGGCCGTCAAGGAACCCGACGTCGTGACCGTCCCGCCGGGGGCGATCTGTCTGCGCTTCGAGACGATGAAGCTGTACTCGGCACTCGGCGCGGTCCGCCACCTCCTGGAGACCGGTCAGGTCAAGCCCGGTGACACCCTCGTCGACAGCTCCAGCGGCATCTACGCGCACGCGCTCGCCCTCGCCTGTCACCGCTACGGCCTCAAGTGCCACATCGTCGGCTCCACGACGGTGGACCGCACCCTGCGCGTCCAGCTGGAGATCCTCGGCGCCACTCTCGAACAGGTCCGACCGTCCAAGAACCTGCGCCTGGACCAGAACCTGCGCGTCGAGCGGATCGGCCACCTGTTGCGCGAGAACCCCGGCTACCACTGGATGCGGCAGTACCACGACGCCATCCACTACCTCGGCTACCGCGAAGTCGCCGACCTGATCCGCAAGGAGGTCCCCGAAGGGCCGCTCGCCCTCGTCGGCGGCGTCGGCACCGGGGCCTCCACCGGCGCCATCGCCACGTATCTGCGCGAAGCGGACCGGGACGTGACGCTCGTCGGGGTGCAGCCGTTCGGCAGCGTCACCTTCGGCGCCGAGCACGTCCTGGACCCCGACATGATCATCGCGGGTATCGGCAGCTCCATCCCGTTCCAGAACGTCCGGCACGAGCTGTACGACCGGATCCACTGGGTCAACTTCGACTACGCCATGTCCGGCGCCGTGGAACTCCTGCGCGCCAGCGGCATCTTCGCGGGTCTTTCGGCGGGGGCGGCGTATCTGGCCACGCTCTGGGAGCGTGAGCGCGACACCGGCCGCACGTATGTCTTCCTTGCCGCCGACACCGGGCACCGCTACGTGGACAGCGCCTACGCGCGCCACCCCGAGGCCACCGGGCTCGGCTCCATGCGGCCTCACGAGGTCACCGCGCCGGACGAGTTGCGCCACCCGTGGTCCGCGATGGACTGGCCACCCGTGGACAGGGCGCTGCTGGACGGAGCCGCCCCTGTGCTGGTGCCCGAGCGGCGGGCCTAACGCCCCGGCCGCCGGCACGACCCTCCGCGGGGAGCCGGACACCGTCCATCCCCCGAACCTCCCCTGTCCCTCACCCCATGAGAAAGAACCGACATGCCACCCACGCAGCCGTACTCCGTCCCCGAACTCCAGGAGGCCGTTGTCGACGGCGCCTTCGGGCCCCGCCCCCAGGAACTGGCCGTCACCAGTGCCTTCTGGCTCCACCACACCACCCGGCTGGCCGGCAGCGAGGTCACCTACCGCAACCACTACCTGCTGCTGAGGTCCGGCGACGCCTTCGGCGCCGCCTCCTTCGAGGTCGGCGAACTGGACCCGGGCTTCTGTGCCGACGCCTCGGGCCAGACCCTCGAAGCGCTGATCCGGCACGAGTCGGGGCCGGTCCGTATCGCCGCGCTCGACGCCTACCTGGGGCGGGTCCGGCCGCACCGGGGAGCGCCGGAGGCCGAGACCGTCACGCTGCCCACCGGTACTCCCGAGACCCGGGCCCGGGCGAGGGACGCCGCCGTCGCCGGGCTCCTCGACATCCCGGCCGGGGCGAAGGTGGCCCTCATCGGCGTCGTCAATCCGCTCGTCGCGGCGATACGCGAGCGGGGCGGCGTCCCGCTGCCCTGCGACTTCAACCTGCGCAGCACCCACTGGGGCGACCCCGTCACCGACGACATGGGCGAGGTGCTCGCCGCGGCCGATGCCGTCGTCGCCACCGGCATGACCCTCGGCAACGGCAGCTTCGACGTCATCCTCGAGCACTGCCGCAAGCACCAACTGCCGCTGGTGGTGTACGCCCAGACCGGCAGCGCCGTCGCACGGGCCTTCCTCGGCGCCGGTGTGACCGCGCTGTCCGCGGAGCCTTTCCCCTTCTCGCAGTTCAGCGCCGACGCGACCGCGCTGTACCGGTACCGGGCGGCGCAGGCGTGAGCGGCCAGGCCACGAAGCAGGCGGCCGTGAGCGACACGGCGGTTCCGAACGACCTGCAGATGACCCGCGTGCTGTGGCCGTTCATGCTCGCCTCGGCCGTCGGTCTGGTGCCCTTCACCATCTACAGCACCTTCCTCGTCCCCATCGCCGAGGCAGCGGACGGCGGCGTCGCGGCGCTCGGGCAGCTGCGCGGCCTCGGCGGCCTGTCCGCCCTGGCCGTGGGCAGCGCGCTGGCCCCGCTGATCGACCGGGTGCGCAAGGACTGGGCGGCCGCGGGCGCGCTCGGTGTGCTGGCCGTCTCCGCGGCGCTGGGCGCGAGCGGTGACTTCCTGCTGCTGGCCGCCTTCTGCCTGCTCGTCGGCGCCGGTACGGCCGTCCTGAACCCGGCGCTCACCGCGGCCGCCGCCGACCGCTTCGACCATGACGGCGCCGCCGGCCGCGCGGCGACGCTGATCACCGCCACCCAGTCGCTGACCGCGCTGCTCGCGGCTCCACTGGTGGCGGTGCCGGCCCTGTTGTGGGGGTGGCAGGGCGACCTGTGGGCCACCGCCGCGGTCTCATCCGTACTGGCCGTGTACTTCCTGCTCCGCGGCCGTCGCACCGGCACGGCTTCGCGGGAGGTGACTCACAACCCGGGCTACCTGGAGTCGTTCCGCCTCCTGGGAGCCCTTCCCGGAGTGGTCCCGCTGCTGCTGGTGGCGATGCTGCGGACGGCGGCGTTCATGGGGTACCTGGCCTATCTCGCCGCCTTCTACGACGAGCGCTTCGGTCTCGGCCCCGAGACGTTCGCGATCGTGTGGACGCTCAGCGGCGCGTCGTTCTTCCTCGGGAACCTGTTCGCGGGCCGCCTGCTCAGCACCGAGCGGCCAAGAGTGGGCGGCGAGCGCCTGATGACGCTGGCGCTGCTGGTCGCGCTGGCGGCCCTGGTCGGTGTCTTCCTCACCGACTCGCTCCTGCTCGCCCTCCCGCTGACGGCGCTCGTGGGCGCCGGGCACGCCACGGTCGCGGCCTGCGTCACCACGCTGCTGGTACGGCGCTGCGGTTCCCTGCGCGGCACGGCGCTGAGCGTCAACGCCGCGGGCATGAGCTTCGGCGTGTTCCTCGGCGCCGGTGTCGGCGGCGTCGGCCTCTCCCTCGCGGGCTATCCGGGTACGGCGGCAGCGCTGGGCGCACTGACGCTCATGGCACTGGTGCTCGCAAGGCTCGCGGCCAGGTCCGTCGGCTCATCCGGTGGACCGGCCTCGGCGTGACACGGCGACGGCCCGGCCACCGCCGGGCCGTCCAAGTCGTTCAGCGGCCCGGCGCAGGGCACAGCCTTTCGTTTGCACCTACCTACACCCGTCGCCCAAGCCTCGCCGCACCGCGGGCACCCGAGCCCTTCGGGACCCGCCTTGTGCACACGAAAACCATGTTCATATGATGTCGATCGACGTCGGCCCAGGAGACCGGGCCGCAGGAAAGACAGAACGAGGACCATGAGATCTCCCCACCTCCGGCTCGCAGCAGGTCTGCTGCTCGGCCCGCTGCTCACCGGATGTTTCGCCTCCTCCGGCGACGACTCGTCCTCGGACACCTCCGGCACCGGCGAAGGCGGCCGGCTGCGGGTGGCCCTCGCCTTCCAGCCGACGGAGAACTACTCGCCCTACGGCAGCCAGGACGCCTTCGTCCTCTCCCGGCTCGGCGTCACCGAAGGGCTGACCCGCCTGGATGCCAACGGTACGGCCGTACCCGCGCTCGCCGAGTCATGGCGCAGTGAACAGGGCGGCGAGAGCTGGGTGTTCACCCTGCGGGACGCCAAGTTCCAGGACGGCACCGACGTCACCGCGACGGCCGTCGCCTCCGCGCTCACCCATGCCGCCGCGGCCGACCCCGCCCCGGCCGCGATATCCGGGGTGCGACTCACCGCCGAGGCCGTGGGCGACGGTCTGGTCAGGGTCAGCACCGCTGACGCCGACCCGGTACTGCCGCTGCGGCTGACCAACCCGAGCCTCGCGGTCTTCTCCCCGAAGGCGTACGGCAAGGACGGCAGGGCGAATCCGGTCGGCACCGCCGCGGGCCCCTTCGAACTCACCAGGACCACCGGCGACACCGCCGCCACCCTGGAGCGGTTCGAGGACTACTGGGGCGGGCGCGCCCAGGCCTCCGGTGTCGACGCCAGGTTCGTCTCCGACGGCACCGCCCGCGCCAACGCCTTGCGCACCGGTGACGTGGACATCGCCGAGGCGATGCCCGTCGCGCAGGTGGCCTCCCTGGACCAGGACACCGTCCACGAGGTCAACACCGCTCGGAACACCAGCCTTTACCTCAACACCCGGGCCGGTGTCTTCAAGGACGCCGGACTGCGAGCCGCCGCGCGCGAGGCGATCGACACCTCCGCACTCGCCAAGGGCGTGTACGAGGGGTACGCCGAGCCCGCAGAGGGCCTGTACGGCCCCGCCCTGACCTGGGCGTCCGGCAAGCGGGACGAGCCGACCGGCCGGGCGAGGGCGGCCGACCCCCAGGGCAGGCGCATCACCGTCGCCACCTACAACGACCGGCCCGAACTGCCCGAGACGACCCAGGTGCTCCAACAGCAGCTCCGGAAGGCCGGTTTCACGGTGGAGCTGGAGGTACGCAGCTACGCCCGGCTCGAAAGCGACCTGCTCGCCGGAAAGTTCGACGCCGCCGTCTACTCCCGCAACATGATGCTCGACACCGGCGACCCGGTCACCGTGCTGGCCAGCGACTACACCTGCGACGGCACCAACAACCTGTCGTTCCTGTGCGACAAGGACGTCGACAAGCTGATCACCGCGGCCCAGGCCGAATCCGACCCCGCCCAGCGGCAGGACGCCGCCATGAAGGCGGAGGCCGCCATCCTCGGCACGGACGCGCAGATCCCCCTCGTCCACCTGAAAGTCGTCACAGGCATCGGGACCTCCGTCGAGGGCGCCGTACTCGACCCGTACGAGCGTCAGTTCGTCAGCATCGGGACCCGGAGCTGAACCCCCGGGCCCGGAGTGCCGCCGTCCTGCACACGTTCGCGCGGGGCGGCGGCCTCACGCTGCTGTGGCGAGCCGGCCTCACCGCCGCCCTGGTGTGTGCGATCGGCCTGCTGCCGTGGCTGTCGCGCACCGACCCGGCGTTGACCGTGCTCAAGGCCCGTTCGGCCGAACGCGAGCCGAACCCCGAGACACTGCGCGCCATCCGTGAGCAACTCGGCTTGCATGAGGGGCCGTTGGTCCTGCTCGGACGCTGGCTCGGCGGGCTGCTGCGCGGGGACGCGGGCCGGTCCTGGGTGTCGGACACCGACGTACTGCCCGCCGTCGGCCGGGCCCTCGGGGCGTCCGTGCTGCTGATGGCGGGCGCCGTCGCGGTGGCCGTGGTCACGGCCGGAGCCGTGTGCGCGCGCACCCTGTGGCTCGGCTCCCGACGGCGGCCCGGACGGGGGCCCGGCGGTACCGGATCGGCCGTGCTGGCCGCGCTGCCCGAGTTCCTGGTCGCCTCCGTGCTGGCGTCGGTCGTCGGCGTACAACTGGGCTGGCTGCCCGCGCTGGGCTGGTACGGACCGCAGTGGATGATCCTGCCCTCGCTCGCTCTCGGTCTGCCCGCGGGTGCGGTCCTCGGGCGCATGCTGGACGACCTGCTGCCCGCCGCGTTCGCCGAGCCGTGGGCGCTGGCCGCCGCGGCGCGGGGCATCCCGCCGAGGCCCGTGGCCCGGCGGGCACTGCGCCGCTGTGTACCCGGACTGCTGCCCAATACGGGACTGTTCGTGGTCGGTCTGACCGGTGGCTCGGTCGCCGTCGAGCAGATCTTCGACATCCCGGGGCTCGGGCGGCTCACCCTGCGTGCCGCACTCGCCCAGGATCTGCCCGTCCTCCAGACCGGCACGCTCGCCCTGGTCGTCCTGGCGGCCGCGGCCGCCCTGCTGGCCCGGCTCGGGGCTGGCCGGCTGATCGGGCCCGCGTTGCGCGACGGCGCCCTGCACTCGCTGCACCGGCCCACACCTCCGGCACCACGCCTGGCACCGGTCGGGTACGGGCTGCTGCTGACCACCGTGATCGCGCTCGGCCTGCCCCGCGATCCGCTCGCCCTGGACACCGCCGCACGCCTCCAAGCTCCGTCCTGGGCGCACCCGTTCGGCACCGACGCGCTCGGCCGGGACGTGCTGGCCCGTATCGCGCACGGCGCGCTCGGCACCCTCGGCACCGCCCTCGCGCTGAGCGCCGCGGCCCTGGCCGCCGGTGTGCTGCTGGGCCTGCTGCCACGGCTGTCCGGGCCGCTGGTCGACACCGTCAACGCGGTACCACCCGTCCTGGCCGCCCTCCTCATCACCGGCATCACGGGCGGCGGCCCGTGGACACCGGCGCTCTCGGTCGCGGTCGTGGCCTGGGCCCCGCTGGCCACCCACACGTCGTCCCTGCTACGGCAGGAGCGTGCCACCCTGCATCTCACCGCGACCCGCGCGCTCGGCGCCGGGCCCTGGTACCTGCTCCGGAGCGAACTGCTGCCCGCCGTCCTGCCGCCCGTCGTCCGGCATGCCCTGCTCCGACTGCCTGGTGTCGCGCTGAGCCTGGCCGCACTCGGCTTCCTCGGTCTCGGCTCACAGCCGCCCTCCCCCGAATGGGGTCTGCTGCTCGCCGAGAACCAGCCCTACGTCGAGCGCGCCCCCTGGGCCGTCCTGGCCCCCGCCGCCCTCCTCGCCCTGCTCGGTGCGCTGGCCGTCACGGCGGCGGGCGGAGTACGGCGACCTCTGCCGAGGCGGCGGCCCGCCCCGCCACCCGTACCGCCCGATTCCACGGAATCACAACCCGACACCGCCCCCTTGGCCTCCCCCTCTCTCACTCACACCTCCGGACGATGACCCAGCTCTTCTCCCGTCGCCTGCTGCCCCAGCGCATCGCGACCACCTCCAAGCCCCCTCGTAAGCGCACCTGGAGACACCTCTCGCCACTCCTGAAGCTGCTGATCCTCACCCAACTCGCCTTCAACGTCGGCTTCTTCGCCGTGCTGCCCTTCCTCGCCGAGCATCTGGGCACGGCGATCGGCATGGCGGGCTGGCTGGTCGGCTTCGTCCTCGGCCTGCGGACCTTCAGCCAGCAGGGTCTGTTCGTGGTCGGAGGATGGCTCGTCGACCGGTACGGCGTGCGGCCGGTCGTCCTGGTGGGCTGCGTGCTGAGGATCGCCGGTTTCGCCTGGCTGGGCTTCGCGGCGGCGACCTGGGCCGTGATCGGCTCGGTGCTGCTGATCGGCTTCGCCGCCGCGTTGTTCTCGCCCGCCGTGGAGTCGGAGGTGGCCCGCCAGGCGGTGCTCCGGGAAGAGGACGGCCACGGTTCCCGGACCCACGTTCTGGCCCTGCTGTCCGCGGCGGGCCAGGCCGGCGCCTTCGTCGGCCCCTTGCTCGGCGCCCTGTTGCTCGCCGTCGACTTCCGGGCGGCCTGTCTCGCCGGCGCCGGGGTCTTCGCGCTCGTCCTCGCGGGGCACGCGTGGCTGATGCCGCAACACATCCCCGGCCGGGAGCGGGTCCGGGACCGGGGTGGCATGCGGATGCTGCTGCGCAACCGCCGCTTCCTCGCTCTGTGTTGCGCCTATGGCAGTTACCTCCTCGCCTACAACCAGCTCTACCTCGCCCTGCCCGACGAGGTGGAACGCGCGACCGGCTCGCAGGCGTCGCTGTCGTGGCTGTTCGCCCTGTCCTCCCTGCTGGTCGTGTGCGCCCAACTGCCGGTCACGCGCTGGGCGGGCGACCGCCTCGAGCTACGCCGTTCCATGGCGGGCGGGCTGCTGCTGATCGCGGCCGGATTCGGGATCGTGGCGGCGGCACGCCCGGCGAACTGGACGGGTCTCGCCGGGCTGCTGCCCGCCGCCGGATACGTCGTCCTCCTCACGATCGGCCAGATGCTGGTCGTGCCCGCCGCCCGCGCTTGGGTGCCCGACCTCGCCGAGAAGGGCCGCCTCGGCCTCTACACCGGCGCGCTGTCCTCCGTCTCCGGCCTGATCGTCCTCATCGGCAGCTCCGCCACGGGCTCCCTGCTCGACCTGGGCCTGCCGCCCGCCGTACCGTGGCTGGTCCTCGCCGCCGTGCCGGCGCTGGCGACGACCCTGCTGCCGCGCGGGCCGGAACCGGCTGCTCGCTGATCCAGCGGCTGCTCCTGTTCGGCGCCACGAGGGTCATCAACCTGGAGGCCGCCCGTTCTTCCAGCTCCCTGACGCCCGACAAAGCCCGCTGGTTCGGGTCGCGCGCTCCCCCCGTGAGTCGATCACTCCCCAGCCTTACTGCATACTATGCGCAATAACGACCTGCATGCAGAACAACCGAGGTGTGGAGTCCATGACGACCCGTCGAATACGAGGTACCGCCGTTACGGCGGCGATGGTGACGGCGGCCGGGGTCGCCGCCTGCTCCGCGCCCGGCTCCGGCGACGGCGGCGTCGCGGACTCCGTGGTGATCGCGGTGGCCTCCGAGCCCGACACCCTCAGCCCGCTCCTCGGCTACGGCAAGGACGGGAACTCCAAGATCTTCGACGGGCTGCTCGCCCGCGACGCCGATCTGAAGCTTCGACCCGCCCTCGCCGAGGCGCTCCCCCAGGTCGCCGACGACGGCCTCACCTACACCTACACCCTGCGCGACGGGGTCGAGTTCAGCGACGGCGAGCCGCTGACGTCCGACGACGTGGTGTTCACGTACGAGACCGTCCTGGACGAGAAGACCAACAACACCGCCCGCAGCGAGCTGGACGCGATCAAGGACGTCCGCGCGAGCGGTGACGACAAGGTCGTCTTCACGCTGAAGTACCCCTACGCACCCTTCGCCGGGCGCACGGTGCTGCCCATCGTCCCCGAGCACATCGCCGGGGAACAGGACCCCAACACCGGCTCGTTCAACACCAAGCCGGTCGGCACCGGACCGTACGTCCTGACCGACTGGCGCAAGGGCGAGAAGCTCACCTTCAAGGCGAACCCCACCTACTGGGGCGGCGAGCCCGAGGTGAAGACCCTCACCATGGCGGTCATCGCCGACGACAACGTGCGCGCCACCCGGCTGCGCTCCGGCGACCTCGACGGCGCGGTCCTCCCGCCCAACCTCGCCGCCACCTTCAAGAACGACGACGGCATGACGACGTACGACGCGAAGTCCTACGACTTCCGCGCCGTGACGCTGCCCGCCGCGGGCGAGGTGACCGGCGACCGGGCCGTCCGGCAGGCGCTGGACCTGGCAGTGGACCGCGAGGCCATGGTCGACAAGATCCTCGACGGCGCCGGACGTCCCGCGTACGGCCCGCTGCCCGTCGACGACCCCTGGTTCGCCAAGGGCATCGAGCGCGGCCGGGACCTGGGCAAGGCCGAGCGCATCCTCGACCGGGCGGGCTGGAAGGCCGGTGAGGGCGGCATCCGTGCCAAGGACGGCCGACGGGCCTCGTTCACGCTGCTGTACCCCTCCGGCGACAAGGTCCGCCAGGACCATGCCCTCGCCTACGCCTCCGACGCCAAGAAGGCCGGAATCGAGGTGAAGGTGGAGGGCGCCACCTGGGAGGTCATCGAGCCGCGGATGAAGGACGACGCGGTCCTCGCCGGCTTCGGCAGCACCGGCGACCCCGACTTCGGGCTCTACACCCTGCTGCACTCCTCGCTGGCCGGAGACGGCTTCAACAACATGGCCCGCTACGACAACCCGGCCGTGGACAAGGCCCTCGACACCGGCCGCCGCAGCGAGGAACCGGCCCAGCGTGAGGCGGCCTACGAGGCACTCCAGCGCGCCCTGACGGAGGATCCGGGCTACACCTTCCTCACCCACATCAACCACCAGTACGTGCTCGCCGACCGCTGGGACGGGCTGACGACGCAGCTCGAACCGCACGAGCACGGCTTCGCCAGCGGACCCTGGTGGAACATCGAGGACTGGCAGCCGACGAAGTGACCCTCTCCTCCCTGCCCTGGGGGGCGATGGCCCGCCTGGCGGGACGGCGGGCCGTGTTCGCCCTGCCCATCCTCCTCGTCGTCACCTTCGGCGTGTTCGCCATCGCCGCGGCCTCGCCCTTCGACCCGGTCAAGGCCTACGCGGGCACGGCCGCGCTCGGCGCCGACCAGGACACCCTGGACCGGCTGCGGGACAACCTCGGCGTTGACCAGCCCTTCACCGCCCGCTGGTGGGACTGGCTGACGTCCGCCCTCACCGGCGACCTCGGCCAGTCCAGCGTGATGCGGCAGCCGGTGGCGCAGGTGATCGGCGAACGCCTCGTGTGGTCGACCCTGTTGTGCACGGTCGCGTTCGCCCTCGCCGTGCTGGCCGGCACCCTGCTCGGGGTGCTGGCCGCCCGCCGCCCGGGTTCCCTGCTCGACCGGATCGTCAGCTCGCTCGCCTACACCCTGGAGGCGGCCCCGGTCTTCTGGATCGCGCTCCTGGCCATCTGGCTGTTCGCCCTCCAACTGGACGTCCTCCCGGCAGGCGGTCTCACGGACACCGCCAGCGAGCAGGTCACGCCGGGGCAGGTGACGAGCCACCTGGTCCTGCCCGCCGGGGTGCTCGCCCTCTCCCAACTCCCCTGGTTCGCCCTGTACGTCCGCCAAGGGGTCACCGACGCCCTGGCCGAGGACCCGGTGCGAGGCGCCCGCGCCCGGGGACTGAGCGAGCGCACCGTCCTGCTCGGCCATGCCCTGCGCTCCGGACTGCTCCCCGTCCTCACCCTGATCGGCTCGCGCGTGCCCGAACTCATCACCGGTGCCCTGCTGGTGGAGAGCGTCTTCAGCTGGCCGGGCATCGCGGCGGCGACCGTCGAGGCGGCCACCGCCGTCGACTTCCCCCTGCTCGCCGCGCTGACCACGCTGGCCACCGCCGCCGTCCTCGTCGGCAACCTCCTCGCCGACCTGCTGTACGGACTGTTCGACCCGAGGGTGAAGTTCCGTGACATGTGACTCTCCTGCGGACAAGCCGACCGTCTGGCGCTCCTACGGGACACGGCGCCGCTCCACCCGGAGCATCCGGGTGCGCTCGTCCGCCGTACTGGTCGCCGTGACCGTGCTGGTCGTCCTCGTCGTGCCGCCGCTGGTCCAGCTCGACCAGCAGGCCGTCGACCTCGCCGCCAAGCTGCAACCGCCCTCCTGGGCGCACCCGTTCGGCACCGACGACGTCGGCCGGGACCTGCTGCTGCGCTGCGTCTACGGCCTTCGGGTCTCCCTGCTCGTGGGCGTTGCCGCGGCCCTCACGGCGACCGTGATCGGCACCGCGGTCGGCGCCGCCGCCGGGGCGCTGGGCGGGTGGGCCGACCGTGCGCTGATGCGGTTGGTCGACACGTTCTCGTCCGTGCCCCACCTGCTGCTGGGCATCTTCATCGTCGCCATGTTCCGGCCCGGTGTCTGGCCGGTGATCGTCTCCGTCGCGCTCACCCACTGGCTGTCCACGGCCCGCATCGTGCGCGCCGAGGTGCTGTCCCTGCGGGCGCGGCCGTACATCGACGCCGCCGTCTCGGGAGGCGCGTCCCGGTGGCGGGTCGCGGTACGGCATCTGCTGCCCGCCGTGCTGCCGCAGGCGGCCCTCGCCTCCGTGCTGATGGTGCCGCACGCCATGTGGCACGAGTCCGCCCTGTCGTTCCTCGGGCTCGGCCTGCCCACCCACATGGCGAGTCTCGGCAACCTCATCCAGAGCGCCCGGGGTTCGCTGCTCGCCGGGCAGTGGTGGCCGACCCTCTTCCCCGGCCTCCTCATCATCGTCCCCACGCTCGCCATCGCCGGTCTCGCCGGTGCCTGGCGGGAACGGATCAACCCCCGGCGCCGATCGGAGCTGATGCTGTGACTCGCGCGGAACGAGAGCCCGTGCTGTCGGTACGTGGCCTGTCGGTACGTTTCCTCATGCCCGGCGGGCGTCACGTCGCCGCCGTCACCGACGCGCATTTCGACGTCGCGGCCGGGGAGTGCCTGGCTCTGATCGGCGAGAGCGGCTGCGGCAAGTCCGTCCTCGCCTCCGCCCTGCTCGGCCTGCTCTCCGCCAACGCCCAGACCGCGGGCCAGGCCAGACTCGGCCACGTCGACGACGCGGACCGGGAACGCCTGGATGCCCGAGACGGCACACGCCAAGCCCGACTCGGCGACCTCGACGCCGGGGGCCGGACCAGCGGGGAATTCGACACCACGGACCCGACCCGCTTCGCCGGCCTCGACCTGCTCGCGGCGGACGAGCGGACTCTCGCCCGCACGGTACGGGGCCGCCGTATCGGCCTCGTACCGCAGAGCCCGGCCGCCCACCTGACACCCGTCCGCACCGTCCGCTCCCATCTGGAGGAGACGGTCGCCGCGCTCACCGGTGCCCGGGGTCGCGCCGCCGTGCGCGCCGCGGCCGAGGCAGCCGCCGCCCGCACGGCGTTTCCCCCGGACCACCTCGACCGCCATCCGCACGAGCTGTCCGGCGGCCTCGCCCAGCGTGCCGCCACCGCCCTCGCCCTCGTGGGCGGCGCACCCCTGCTGCTCGCCGACGAACCCACCACCGGACTCGACCGGGACCTCGTGGAGCGCACCGTCGACGAACTGCGGCGCCACGTCGACGCCGCCGACCGTGGCCTGCTGCTGATCACCCACGACCTCGCCGCGGCCGAGCGCATCGCCGACCGCGTCGCCGTCATGTACGCCGGACGCATCGTCGAAATCACCGACGCGGCGGCCTTCTTCGGCACGCCCGGCCCCCGCCACCCCTACAGCCGCGGCCTCCTCCAGGCCCTCCCCGACCGGGCCTTCACCCCCATCCCCGGCTTGCCGCCGGAGCTCGGCGACCTCCCCGCGGGCTGCGCCTTCGCCGCGCGCTGCGACCGGGCCACCGACGCCTGCGCCACGCTGCCCCGGATGACGGACGCGGTCGCCTGTCACCACCCGCACGTCCCGGAGGACGCCCGTGCTTGACCTGCGCGCCATCACCGCCGGCTACGACCGCCAGACCCCCGTCGTCCGGGACGCCTCCCTCACGATCGAACCGGGCGAAGCCGTCGGCCTGCTCGGCCCCAGCGGCTGCGGCAAGTCCACCCTCGCCCGCGTCGCCGCACTCCTGCACCGGCCGGACTCCGGCACCGTGATCCTCGACGGGACGCCGGTACGTCATTGGCGCCACCGCGCACCACGCGAGCAACGCACCGCCGTCGGCGTCGTCTTCCAGCAACCGAGACTCTCCGCGGACCCTCGCCTGACGCTCAGCGACCTCATCGCCGAACCCCTGCGCGCCACCGGCCGCCGCGACGAGGTGCCCGACCGGGTCGCCGAACTCGCGTCCGCCGTCGGCCTGACGCCGGATCTGCTGGGGAGGCGCCCCCACGAGGTCAGTGACGGTCAGCTCCAACGCGCGTGTCTCGCCCGCGCCCTGGTCCTGCGCCCGCGCTGGCTGATCTGCGACGAGATGACCGCCATGCTCGACGCCTCCACCACCGCCGCCCTGGTCGCGGCCGTCGAGGACTACCGCCGCGGCTCGGGCGCCGGCCTCCTGGCCGTAGGCCACGACCAGACCCTCCTGACCCGCTGGTGCGACCGCACGATGCACTGGGACACGCTGCGCGCGCAACGCTGAGCGGACCTCTGCTCCGGCGGCACGCCCACGGTCCGAATCAGGCCTCGACACCGTCGCCTGCGGCTGCGACCGACGTGGCAGCCACGGCCATGTCACGGGCGCACAGCGCCACTTCACGAGAAAGGACGCGCACAGCGTCGGCGCGCGCCGCGTGCGGCCATGGAAGAAGCCGGAAGCCCACGGCCGCGGCGACCACGTCCACGCTCACCCGAACGCCGCCGACCCGTGGTCGACGGACCGGTCATCCGGCTCGTGGCCACGGACGCGCGAGAGGGGCAGGTAGACAGCGTCGGGCTCGGCGAGTAGCGTCGCCTGCGCAGGGCTCACGGGTCCTCCAACTCCCCTGGCGACAGCAGGAAGAGCCCATGTCTGACACTGCGGATGCGGTACCACGTCGACGTCCATGGCGCGCGCCGGGGAGGCCGAGCCTCGGATGACCATGCTCCCGGTCACGCCCGGCGTGCTGTTGATCCTCATGGTGTCGGTGGCCGTGGGCGGTGTGGTGTATCACCACACGAAGAAGAGCAGCACCGCCGTCCCCGCCGTGGGAGACCTGTCCGCCGCGATCTGCAGCGGCGTGGCCGTGGCGGCGCTGCTCGTGTCGATGGGCTGGGCGGCGGTCCCGCCGAGCACCGCCGGACCGGTCGACGGCGATCCGGCACCTACCTGTCTCAGTGCCAGTTGCTGATCCGCACGTCGTGCGGTGCGGGCTCGCCCTTGCCGGTTTCGACGAGCTTCTTGAGGCTCATGAGGAAGGTCGCCCACTTCGTGGAGCAGTGGTGCATGAACTCGACCGGCTCCTTCCAGCCTTCGTGGCTGAACAGGACGATCGTGAACTCGCCCTCCTGTTTCAGCTCGAACCGGACCCGGGTGCCGATCCACTCCTCGGGGCCGTCGACGACCTCCCAGACCACGCGCTCGCCCGGCTCGGCCTCCAGCACCTTCATGTCGAACCCGCCGGGCTCGAAGCGGAATTGGATCACTCCGCCGATCCCGCTGTCGCCGTCGGTGTCCTGCGTCCACCAGCCCGCCAGTCCCTCGACGGTCGTCAAGGCGGCGTAGACATCGCCGGGGGGCGACACGACTCCGATCCTGTGCAGGATGTCCACCATCTCGCTGTCTCCTTCTCCAGCGCCGCTCGTGGCGACGCTCTCGGTACGAGGTCAGTCCTCCTGGCCTCGCTGGATCGCCTCGGCGATCCGCTTGATGCGCTGCAGCCGGGCGTCCCAGGTCGCCCCGACCGCCGACAACTGGGCGACGGCGCGGGCCAGTTGGGACTCGTCCACCTCGTAGCGGCGCTCACGTCCGGACGGCGTGGGGTGCACCAGGCCGACGCGCTGGAGCACGCCGAGGTGTTTGGCGACCGCCTGCCGGGACACCGGGAGCTGCCCGCTCAACGTGGTCGCCGTGCCACCGCCGTCGCTCAGCAGCAGGTCGAGCATCCGTCGCCGGGTGGGATCCCCCACCGCCGACCAGAGTTCGTCGTCGACGGTGACGCTCACGGCGTCGACACCAGCCGGGCCACGTACCCGACGAGCCGCGGCAGGAAGTGGTCCCAGCCGGTGACGTGCTCGCGGTACTGCTCTTCGAGTACGGCCGCCTCCCAGCCCTTCTCCCTGAACCCGCTCTCGGTGAAGCGCAGCAGGGTGCCCGCGCCGGCCGGAACCAGGTCGAAGGTCACGAGCAGTGAGTTGCCCGGCGCGGCGGCCTGGTCCTCGTCGTACACCCACCGGAAGGAGAACCGGCGCGGCGGGTCGGCCTCGATCACCGTGAGCGGTACGACCGTCGCCTCCGCGGTGCCCTTGTCACCGAAGGTGATCGTCCCGGTCGCTCCCGGGGCCGGTGCGAGGTCCGCCTCGTCCGGCCACCATTCCCGCAGGTGCTCGGGCTTGCTGACGACCTCGTAGACCACCTCGGGGGTGGCGTCGATGTGGATCTCCCGCTCGATGCTGCCGTACTCCATGCCGTTCTCCAGCCACTCGCAACCATCGGTTGCGCACAACGGTAGACCGGTCCGCGTCGATACGCAACCAATGGTTGCTCGATCGCGGACCGGGGAACCGTTCAGCGGCGGGGACCGGTCACTGGGGTGGGGTCTCGTCGAGACGGCGGACGTCCTCCTCGTCCCACTTCCGCGTGTCCCGGGGCTGCGTGTACGGCTCCGCCTCCGGCGGGTGCCCTCCGGCGATGGCACGCTGGCGCACGGTCTCGGCGTCGAATTCCAGGCCGAGCAGGATGGCCAGGTTGCTGATCCACAGCCACACGAGGAACACGATGACGCCGGCCATCGTGCCGTAGGTCTTGTTGTACGACGCGAAGTTCGCGACGTAGAACGCGAAGCCGGCCGAGGCGACCAGCCAGATCACCAGGGCGAGGACGCTCCCCGGGGTGATCCACCGGAATCCCTTGACCTTGGCGTTCGGGGTCGCCCAGTAGAGGATCGCGATCATCAGGGTGACCAGCACCACCAGCACGGGCCACTTCGCGATCGACCACACCGTCAGCGCCGTGTCCCCGATACCGAGGGCCTGCCCGGCCTGCCGGGCCAGGGCGCCGGTGAAGACCACGATCAGGGCGCTCGCCACCGCCAGCACCATGAGCACCACCGTGACCGCCACGCGCACCGGGAGGATCTTCCACACCGGGCGGCCCTCCGGCATGTCGTAGACCGCGTTCGCGCTGCGGATGAAGGCGGCCACGTATCCGGAGGCCGACCAGACCGCGAGCGCGATGCCGAGCAGGGCCATCACCGATCCGGTTCCGGCGTTGTTCTGCAGCTGCTCCACGGCCCGGGTGATGATGTCCCGCGCGGAGCCGGGGGTCAGCTCCCGCAGGTTCTCCAGCACCTTGTCGGTCGCCGACTCGCCGGCGACGCCCAGCAGGGACACCAGAACCAGCAGGGCGGGGAACAGGGCCAGCACCCCGTAGTAGGTCAACGCCGCCGCCCGGTCGGTGAGTTCGTCGTCCTGGAACTCCTTCAGGCTGCCCTTGAGCACCGCACCCCAGGCGCGCTTGGGCAGCTTCGAGGGCGACTCCGGCGCCGCCTCCTCGACCTGCGGCTCAGGCCCCGCCTCCTCAGGTGACGGGATCCGCTCACCAGATTCCTTGCCAGCGTGGGTGTGTTGCTTACGACCCGGGAGATGCAGCTTCGCCATACGACCCCGGGTAACCGCATGTGGCCGGTTCAATGCAGAGCGGTCACGAGGACTGGGCCGCCTCAGGCCGCCCAGCTCCGCGCGCGCCCCTTCTCCTCCGCCTTCTTCAGGGACTCGCTGACCCGGTAGGTGGTCTTCCCCGGGTCGGACACGGGCGTGCCCAGCGTGATGCGGCCGGTGGAGCGCAGGTCCTCGCACACCTCCGTCGGCAGGGCCACGAAGCAGCCGCCCGCACCCCCGGTATGGTCGGCCGGCCGCCAGTAGCCGTACCGCGGTCGCCCACCCGTGAGAGCGGTGAGGAAGACCGGGGTGCGGGGGTCGGCGACAATGCGCAGCACTTCGGCCGCCGGTGCGGTCAGCCGGGTCACGGGCCGTCTCGGGCGGTATGCGCGAGCGGGGTGCGTCTCGGCGGCTGCCACTGGTGCGGGCGACGGGGGCAGGTGCTGGGTGAGCGGCATCGGCATGGCCTTCCGGACGGAGGAATGGACACCGCGTACCCCGTTCGGGCGGGTGTTGATCTTACCGAGCCGCATTCTGGACCACGCCACTGACATCGGGACCGCACGACGGGTCGGGCGGGAGTACCCGGGCCCAGACCCCTGGCCCACCGAGCCGCGCTCGATGCCGAAAATGGGAGGCATGCGGGCCGGATGACGGGGCACACACGTTCTTGCATACGTGGTGAACAGCGACCACCTGGAGGCTTGCCGTGCTGATGGCCCACCCCGCCGTGCTGAAGAACCTGCTCGAGCAGTACGAGACGCTGCGCATCCTCCACGCCGAGGACGGCAGCCCGCAGGCACGTCAGCGGATGACCGACCTCGCCTACACGCTCTGTGTGACGACAGGCACCCGGGACATCGACGCGGCGCTCATAGCCGCACGCCACCAACTCCCCGGCGCCCGCCCCGAGGACGACTCCGTCCTCACGGCACCCGCCGCGAGCCACTGACACCGCACCGACGTCGCGAGGGCCCCCTCTGTGGGGGCCCTCTCGCGGCATGAACGGCGCTTCGTCGGGCCGTCAGAAGTCATTGCGGCGCCGCAGCATGAAGGTCCTGCCGTCCGGGTCGACGAGAAGCCGGTGCAGAGGCTTGCTGAGCGTCATCGCCGTACGGGAGAGGCTCGGCGAGCGGTAGGCGCGCAGGCGGCCCGGCGGTCGGGGGCCCCGGCGACCGTCGGCGTGCCAGGCGTCCAGGGCGGCGGCGCTCTTCGCGAAGGCGTCGAAGGCGCGTGCGGGGTCGCAGAGCTCGTCGGGGCCGGTCAGGTCCTGCCGTCCGTCCGCGTCCTCGATGTCCAGGTGCTCGCGCGACAACTGCAGGCGCAGGTTCCTGGCGAAACGGCGGGCGCCGTCCCCGAGGCCGCCGGGGTCCCGGGGCTCTCGCGGATCCTCGGACTCGTCCAGGACGGCGCAGGCGATCTCGGAGTCGTGGGTCCACGAGCGCAGGTTGATGTTGTCCGATCCGACCGAGGCCCATACGTCGTCGATCACGCACACCTTGGCGTGGACGTACACCGGCGTGCCGACGTGGTTTTCCAGCGCGTACACCCCGACGCGTTCGCCTCCGGCCTGCCGCAGCCGGTCCAGGGCGGCGACGCGGCCGACCACGTTCATCGGCAGGGTGAGGCGGCCGTCCTGCTCGGGAAACGCGGGGACGACCGCGATCAGACGCAGGTCGGGATGGGCGCTCAGGGCCTCGGCGAAACACTGGACCACGCGCGGGGACCACAGGTACTGGTCCTCCAGGTAGATCAGGGCCCGCGCCCGGCGCAGCGCCTTGCGGTAACCGAGGGCGATGCTGCGCTCGCCGTCCGGGGCGAAGGCGTAGCCGCGCAGCAGCCGGTTCGGGTAGGTGCGCAGGACCTGGACGGCGGCTGTGCCGCGGGGGTCGGGGTCCGGTGCCTGGGGTGGCAGCGGGTCGGCACGGGTGTCCTCACCGTGGACGAGTTCGCGCAGCCGGACGAGCGGGCTGCGGGTCAGCGGCGCGGGATCCTCCCAGCGTTCGCGGAAGCAGGCCTCGATGTCACCGACGGCGGGCCCGCGGATCGCGAGCTGGAGGTCGTGCCAGGGCGGACGCGGTCCGTACGCGGCGGCGATCCGCAGGGGCTGGGGGTCGCCGAGGTGGGTCGCGTCGTCGTTCCGGTTGTGGCAGAGGTCGATGCCGCCCAGGAACGCGAGGTCCAGCTCGGGACGGCCGGGATGGCGCAGGACGACGAACTTCTGGTGGTGCGAGCCGCCCGGGCGTACCCGCATGTCGAGCAGGAACTCGCCGCCACCCGCTTCGATCGCGTCGCCCAGGTGGCGGTTCTCGGCCTCGCTGAATTGGAATCGGTCCAGGTGAGAGCGCCAGACCAGGCCTTTGACGATCACCCCGCGCTCGGCCGCCTCGCGCAGCACGGCACCGATCTCGCTTCCCGGGCCGTCGAGGCGTTCGTCTGGGTCACCCCGCCAGTCGGTGAAGAAGAGCAGGTCACCGGCGCGCTGCGCTCGGATGGCGCGGAGCAGCTCCGCGAAGTAGGTCGCGCCGTGCACCAGGGGTCGCACGGCGTTCCCGCGCGACCACGCCACACCCTCCGGCCGCCGACGGTCCAGACGGGTGGCATCGTTGCCGCGCTCCTCGGCGGTCAGCATCCATGCGTCGAGTTCCACAGCCCAGATCTCCTCCATCCACCGCCCGAGTACCCCGGTTCTCGGGTGGTAAGGGCCGCCGGACATCGCGCCCAGGTCATCGGGCGTGCGCCGCGCATTCCGCCGTAGCGGACGTTCAGCGCGGCGCGGCGACGGGCGACTCAGGGGCCGCGTCGGCCGCGGCCGTCGACCGGCGTCCCGAACCACACCGCACCCGTACCTCAACAACCCAGCCCTCGCCACTCGTTGACAAGCCGTCATCCCGGCGCAACGCTGAGAGCGCTCTCAAAGGCAGGTACGGACCAACCCCCACTCCCCCTCCCCCGGAGGTCCGAACATGCTCCACAGACTCAAGCACCCCCTCACCGCCCTCGCCGCGGCCGTCGCCCTCCTCGGCGCGCTCCTCACATGGGCGACACCCTCCCCCGCGCAGGCCGCCGTGCCCGCCACCATCCCGCTGCAGATCAAGAACAGCACCGGCCGCGGCGAACCGGTGTACGTCTACAACCTCGGCACCTCTCTCACGACCGGCCGGCAGGGCTGGGCCGACGCGGGCGGCACCTTCCACGCCTGGCCCGCCGGCGGCAACCCGCCCACCCCCGCACCGGACGCGTCCATCGCCGGACCCGGCCCGGGACAGACCATCACGATCCGCATCCCCAAGTTCTCCGGCCGCATCTACTTCTCCTACGGCCAGAAACTCGACTTCCGCCTGACCACCGGCGGCCTGGTCCAGCCCGCCGTGCAGAACCCCAGCGACCCCAACCGCAACATCCTCTTCAACTGGTCCGAGTACACCCTCAACGACAGCGGCCTGTGGCTCAACAGCACCCAGGTCGACATGTTCTCCGTGCCGTACGCGGTCGGCGTCCAGCGCGGTGACGGCACGACGGTGACCACCGGACGCCTCAAGGCCGGTGGCTACAACGCGGTCTACGCCGGTCTGCGCGCGCAGTCCGGCGGCTGGGGCAACCTGATCCAGAGCCGGCCCGACGGCACCGTACTGAGGGCCCTGTCCCCCGGCCACGGGCTGGAGACCGGCGCGCTCCCGGCGACGGTCCTGAACGACTACGTCAACCGCGTCTGGCAGAAGTACGCCACCACGACGCTCACGGTCACCCCGTTCGCCGACCAGCCCGGCACCAGGTACTACGGCCGCGTCTCCGGCAACGTCATGAACTTCACCAACGCTTCCGGCGCGATCGTCACCACCTTCCAGAAGCCCGACGCGGACAGCATCCTCCGCTGCCACAAGCTCCTCGACGCGCCCAATGACGCCGTGCGCGGCCCCATTTCGCGCACCCTGTGCGCGGGCTTCAACCGCTCCACCCTGCTGACGAACCCCAACCAGCCGGACGCCTCGTCCGCGAACTTCTACCAGGACGCGGTGACCAATCACTACGCGCGGGTCATCCACGCGCAGATGGCCGACGGCAAGGCGTACGCCTTCGCCTTCGACGACGTGGGCCACCATGAGTCCCTCGTCCACGACGGCAACCCGCGGCAGGCCTACCTGACCCTGGATCCGCTCAGCTGACCTCAGCCGGTGTGCAGGACCCGGAAGCGGTCGGGTTCCGCGGGATCGCGGTCCACGACCTGAATGGGCGGTGCGGACCACTGCCAGACACTGATGCCCGGGGTACGGCCGAACCTGATCCGGCCCCGGGTCCCCTCCACCTCGACGCGCGGCCAGGACTGCGCGGTCCGCTGCCGGTCCAGGCCGCCGGAGCGCAGCACGTCGGCGAGTACCGCGATCGCGTCGTAGCCCTCGAAGGCGACGAAGGAGGGCGCGTGCGGCAGCCGCTCGCGCAGGTGCTTCGCGACCCGTTCACCGAGCGGGGTCAGACGCTCGGGCAGGTAGCGCAGGAACGGGACCGCGGCGCCGTCGTCGCCCAGCAGCGCCGCCCACTGGCCGAACTCCGGCTGCCCGGCGGGAGCGCCGATCAACGTCCCGGCGAGGCGCTGGTCGCGGCGGACTTCCGTGACGAGGGGTACGGCGGGTTCCGGGTGGCCGACCAAGAGGAGCAGGGCCGTCGCGCGCTGGGCGGCGAGTTCGTCGCACACGGCCGTCGGCGTCAGCGCGTTCATGTCGAGTTCGACGAGGGTTCCGCCGTGTTCGGCGAGGTGGTCCCGCAGGATGCCGGTACCGGCCGCCCAGTAGACGCTCGGCTGGGTCGCCACGGCGATACGGCGATGGCCCGCGCCGAGGAGGAAGTCCGCGTAGACCCGCCAGCCGCGGGACTGCGGCGGGGACAGGCGCGCGACCCATTCCGTCGGCTGTTCGGTCAGCGCGTCGAGCACCGCCGACGAGCACAGGAAGGGCACGCCGAGGGCGTCGGCCCTGGCGGCGGCGGCCCGGGCGACGACGCTGTGATACTCCCCCACCACGGCGGCCACGCCGAGCCCCGCCAGCTCCTCCACGGCCGCCTCGGCCCGCTGGGGATCGGCGGCCGTGTCCCGGACCACGAGCTCAAGCGGCCGCCCGGCGATCCCCCCGCCCTCGTTGACCTCGCGGGCTGCCAACTCCAGCCCGGCGACCAAGTGCCGGCCCGCCTCGACCCAGCCGGGCCGGGTCAGTGGCGCCAAGGCTCCGATCCGGACCGCCGGCCCGTCGGTGCGTCCCGCTCCCGGTCGCGACAGTGGCGTGTCCATGCGTCTCCCCTATGCCGAAGCGGTCGCGGTCCGCCCGTCGCACCGCGGCGGGCACACCTGGGTGATCATGGCGGACATTGCATCCGCCGCAGCGCCGGCAGGCAAGCGATTATGCGGGCGCGGGGCCGCACTCCCCCGGCTCGACGCCGGGCATCCCCGCCGGCGCCGACGGGAGGGTCAGACCAGTTCGGGCTGCGGTTCCGGACGCCGCGGCAGTGTGGGCCGGGGATCCCACTGGGCGGTGGTGCGGACGTAGCCGTAGACGACCGAGGCCATCGCCAGCAGGAGCAGGGGTCCGGCCACCCATGCGTACCGGGCCATCTCCATCGGCAGGAAGCGGTACGAGAGCAGCATCGCGGCGAAGACCGTGGTGCCGTACGCGGTCAGCCGGACCCCGGAGCGATCCCAGCCTCGGTCGTACGCGCGCAGGGCCGCCTCGATGGTGACGGTGAAGACGACGCCCGCGACGAGGTCGGCGCCGTAGTGGTAGCCGAATCCCAGCGTCGCGGCGAGCGTGGCGATCAGCCAGAAGGTGCCGGCGTAGCGCAGCAGTCGCGGGCCCTTGCGGGAGTGGATGAAGATCGCGGTGGCCCAGGCCGTGTGGAGGCTGGGCATGCAGTTGCGCGGGGTGATCTCGTCGAAGGGGATGGGGTGCGGGACGGTGAGCGGTGGCGGGGTGTGGGGCCACAGCTCGGCCACGGCCCACGGCGCGCTGGGCGGCATGTCCGGCGCCCACAGGCTGACGTCCGCCCAGTGCTCGGCTCCGGTGCCGTACGCGAAGATCGGTCCGACCACCGGGAAGATCATGTAGATGGCGGGCCCGAGGAGGCCTATGACCAGGAAGGTGCGCACCAGGTGGTGGGTCGGGAAGCGGCGCTCGAGGGCCACGTGGCGCAGCTGGTAGAGAGCGACGACGACCGCGGCGACCGGGAGCTGGCCGTAGACGAAATCGAGGACGTTGAAGCCGATCGGTCCGCTGGCGTCGACGACCTTGCCGACGAGCCAGGACGGGTTGCCGAGCGCGTGGTCGGCGGCCGCCACGTAGGGGTCGAGCACGTCGGGCAGGGTCTTGGAAGTGATCAGCAGCCAGGTGTCGCCGGTCTTGCGGCCGGCTATCAGCAGCAGGGCGAGGCCGACGCCCTTCAGCAGCAGGACGCGTTCGCGACCGGTGCGGCGGGTGAGGGCGATGACGGCGACGCCGAGGGTGACCCACAGGGCGCCGTTGCCGAAGGGATGCCCTTCGGTCACCTTGACGTCGGCCGCCCACCGAACCAACCAGAAGGCCGCGTCGATTCCGATGGCGGTGCCCAGGGCGATCAGGCGTTGCCGCCAGGTGAGCACCACCATCATCAACGCCATACCGGCGTACAGCAGTCCGCCCGACTTGGGCGGGAAAATCACCTCTCGCACCTGATTGGTGATCGGTCCCGGTGTGCCGTAGTGACGGGCGGCGAATTCCAGCGCGAACAGGAATCCCAGGGTCACGACGGCCGCTACGGCCCCTATCGCCATCCGTCGCGTTATTTGTCTCAATTTGCGCCACTTCACTAGACGTTGACCGCAATTCAGGGCAGGCTTAACTCGCCCGACATGAAAAGACGATTAGATTACCGTCAGGGTTGCCTTGCGGTGCACGCGGGTGTGCGGTGACGGGCCTCAGTTCTCCTTCCAGACCAGCACCGTCAGGACCGCGCTGGTCACGGTGACCGGCACATCGGACTGATTGAGCAGCCGCAGACGCATGCTCCGGCCGCTCCCGAGTCGCTTCGTGAGCGGCACGACCGCGAAGGTGTCGCCACCGGTCGCGACGATCTCGTGGACGGGATGGTCGGTGCGCGGCTCCGTGCCCTCGTACTCGGACATGCGGGCCTGGACGACAGAGCCGACGGGAAGGCCGTCCAGGCGCAGGCTCACCGATCCGGTGAAGCGCGCCGGGCCGCGGGCGAAGACGCTGCCGCCGGTGGCGTGGTCGCCGGTCTCGTCGGTCCACTCGGCGGTGAGCTCGACCGAGTCCCAGATACCGGGCACCAGCTCGTAGGGCTCCGCGATGCCGAGGTTGACGTACTGGGGCATGGGATCGTCGTCTCCTTCCCACACGCCGGCCGGGAGATCCAGGCATGCGGCGAGATCGTGGCGGAAGTCCTTCATGTCGAAGCCGCGGGGGTCGGGCTTCCAGTCCGACCACTCCAGGTGGCCGATGGCGCTCCTCGCGCCCCAGCCGTGCGCACGGCAGATCCCGGCGGTGGCCTTGACCATGGCGACGTACTGAACGCGCGGCCACGGATCCCGCCCGTCGCCCTCGTTCTCGCACTCCCATCCGTAGAAGCGGGCGTTGCCGTCCACCGAGCCGGGGCTGCCGTCGTGCTCGTGCGTGGGCGGCGGGCGGTCACCGTAGGACTCGTTCACCACGGCGGCCAGCACATCGGGGTCTCCGCCGCCGGCGTGGTTGGCGCGCCCGTTGCCGGTGAGGTGGATCGTGCCGTCCTTGGTGATGCAACCGGTGGCCAGCGGGCCGGGCAGGGCGCTGTGGCCGTGATAGATCAGGCTGACCACATCGGTCCCGGGACCGGTGACGGTGTGGTGGACCATCACTCCGTTCACCGGACCCCACGGGCCCTTGTGGTTACGGTTGTTGGTGCGCCAGCCGCTGACCTCGCGGACGGCGCATCCCTCGCCACGCAGTACGGCGACCAGCCGGTCGGCGGTGAGCGGTTCGGCCACGGTCGGTCCTCCGATCTGTTCATCGCGAAAGACCTCTTGCCCCCACCAGGCCTGCCGTACGCCACACCGATCACCCTGGCAGGATCGGGTGGGCCGGTCCGGGCCACCGGTCCGGCGCAGACGAGGAGCGAGCATGCAGCAGGAGAACCCCTCCACACCCGACCCGTTCGCCAAGCCCGACTACCTCACCGAGAAGCAGTGGACAGGCCTGCTGCTGTCCGTCCTCACCGGCGCCGCGGAGGGCGCGGAACGGGCGGAACTGAAGGGCGGGTGGGGCAACGACTTGGGGCTGGCGGCCGTACGAGGACTGCGGGCGCGACTGGACGAGCTGGTGAGCGAGGAAGGGACGCCTTCCGAGCCGTCCTCCTAGGGCCGCGTCAGGCAACGTTTGCCCGTCAAGGAGCGGCGTCCGGTGCGTGCTCTCGACGTGCCGGGTGCAAGCCCTCGTACTGGATGTACTTGCGCTTGTGCCCGGTGCGGCGAGAGTGCGTGCCGGGCGTCGCGACGGGGCGAACGTTGCCTGACGCGGCACTAGCACTCGGGGGAGGTCACCAAACGCGCACAGCGGCCCAGGCCGACCACGCCGGTTCACTGAGCAGCGGGCGGAAGCGGGTGAACAGGGCGAGAAGTTCCGCTCCCCACTTCTCCCGGAGGTCGGGAGCGACGCGGACGAGGTCGAGTTCGTTGGCGGCGGACAGCTCGGCGAAGTCCCGGCACTGCTGCGGCTCGGGCGTCCAACTGCGGCCGGTGAACCGGTCGTGGAAGACCGCGCCGCCCTCCGTGAGTGCGGGATAGGTGGCCCCGCGGTCACAGGAGGCGTAGAGATGCACGATGGCCTCGGCCTCGGCACCGATCGCCGCCGTGAGTTCGGTGCGGCGCTCCAGGGGCAGTAACGCGGTGGGAAAACCGTCCGTTCCGTAGCACGCGTGGCACAGACCGGCGAGCTGGAGGGCCGGGCGTGCGCCCCATGCGGCGAGTTGCTCTCGGACGCGCTGGAGGTGCGCGAGGAGAGTCCCGCCCGGGTGCGTGATCCCGGCGGCCCCGAGATCGCGCAGGAGTGCGAGGGCCGGACCGGAAACACTGTCGGAAGCAGTCACGGGCGGGATCCTTCCGTCGCTCGGGTCGGCACCTTTCCGCGATCATCGCGAGTGGGAGCGATCCCGGTCAATGCCGGAACTCCCGGCAGGAGCACGGACGTTGACGGTACGGCGTCGTCCCGCACGCGTCGGCCGCCCGAGGACGACTCCGGCCAGGACCAGGGCCAGACCGCCCAGTTGCCGGCCACTGAGCACCTCCCCGGCGACCACGGTGCCGAGCAGCACCCCCGTGACCGGGTTCAGCAGTCCGAGCAGACCCACGGTCGCGGCGGGCAGATGCCGCAACCCCGTGAACCAGGCGGCGAAGGCCAGCGCGGTGGCGACGAGGGAGACATAGCCGAACGCGAGCAGCGCCGACGCGGAGAGCTCGGGCGGCGCCCCCTCCACGGCCGCCGCGCACGGCAGCAGGAACAGGGTTCCGGCGGTGAGCTGCCAGGCCGTCGAGGCGAGGACGTCGGCATCCGCGCTCCACCGCTTGGACAGGATGTGGCCGAAAGACGACACGAGGACGGCGGCCGCCGAGGCGAGCACTCCCGGCACCCTGGCCCCTCCCGCCCCGGCGAGCAGCATCAGACACACCCCGGCGAGTCCGATCACGGCTCCGGCCAGGTGCCGGACCTGCGGACGCTCGGAGACCAGGGGCCAGGCCATGAGCATCATCGTCAGCGGGGCCACCGCCATGACGGTCGAGGCGACGCTCGTCGGCAGCAGCTGGGAAGCGGCGTAGACGAGGACGAAGAACACGCTCACGTTGAGCAGCCCCAGCACCGCGGACCGCCACCACCAGGCGCCGCGCGGCCACTGCCGGCACAGAGCCAGCAGCACCAGGCCCGCGGGCAGCGCGCGCAGCGCCGCCCCGTACAGGGGGCGGTCGGCGGGGAGGTACTCGTGCGTGACGAAGTAGTTGGCACCCCATGCGACCGGCGCGACCGCGGTCACCGCCGCCCAGCGCACATTAGCTTCCATGGAAGCAAATATAGCTTCCTTGGAAGCTATGCTGGTTGCCATGGACACCCCCCACCCACTGGACCGCGTGGCCCGCATTCAGGACGAGTGGCGCCGCGAGCGGCCTGACCTCGACGTCTCCCCGCAGGGAGTGATCGGCCGACTCCACCGACTGGCCGACCGTCTCGGTGAGGAACTCCGCCGCGTGTACAGCCACTACGGCCTCAGCGAGGGCGAGTTCGACGTGCTGTGCGCCCTGCGCCGCGCCGGTGAGCCCTACGAGCGGGCACCGGGTGAACTCGCCGCGCACACCATGGTCACCACGGGCGCGATGACCAAGCGGATCGACCGCCTGGAGCGCGCCGGACTCGTCACCCGTCGCCGCTCCGACGACGACCAGCGCGCCCGTATCGTCGCCCTCACCCGCGCCGGACGGGAACTGATCGACCAGGCCTTCACCGACCACATGCGCAACGAGCGCCTCCTGCTCGACCGGCTGACGCCGGCGGAGGCCGAGACGCTCGAAGCACTGCTCACGACATGGCTCCACCGCATGGACCCGCCGCAGCCCTGACGCTCACCTGAGGGGCACGCGCACCATGAACACGTCGACCGCGTCCTCGGACTCGACGGTGAAGCCGTGCCGCTCGTACAGCCGCCGCGCCGGGCTGCCCTGGATCACGTTCAGCCGGACGAGGTTCCCGCCCAGGTCACAGCGCTCCAGCAGCTCGCGCAGCACACCCGTGCCAATCCCCCCCCCCTGCAACCGCGGGTCCAGATAGAAGTGCTCCAGCCAGTACGCGTCGTCCGCCGGCCGCAGCGCCACGCAGCCGGCGAACACGCCATCGACCTCGATCACCCAGGTATGGGCCGGGTCGAACCCCTCCCGCAGCCGCTGCCGCACCCGCTGATCGTCGTAGCGCCCAAGGCGTTCGAGATCGGTCCGCAGCACCACCGCACGCAGTTCCGCCACCGCCTCCACGTCCGCCGTCGACGCCTGGCGTATGTCCCAGTCGGCCATGGTCGCCTCGCTGCGCCGGTTCACCGGGATCCGTCGGACCGGGAGACGAATACGGAGAGCGGCAGGGCGTCCAGCGGGCGGCCGAGGCGCGGCAGATGGTCCATGCGGCTCAGTCTCGTCGAGAGCGCCGCCCGACGCCTCCAGCGCCACGCCGTCACACGTCCCTCACGAACACCACACCCTCGATGTCCGCCAAGTGGGCGGGTGCCAGCGGGGCGTAGCCGAACCAGGAGGAAGCCCGAGGCTCGGTCGGCCGGTTGGTGATGATGGAGGCCAACTGCGGGGCACTGAGGATGTATTGGCCCTCCGGGATCTCGTAGAGCAGCCCTTCGAGGGTGTCCGGCGGCGGGGTGTCGACCCCCTGGTGCCGGATGGTGCCGAGCGCTGTCGCCAAGAAGGCGTACTCCTCGCCGAGTCGGGCGCTCACCAGCGCCCCGGCGCTCCACCACTGCACCACCCCCTCCCACATCCGCATGCTGCTCCGCGCGCGTTGGAGATGGGAGTTGTGGGCGTGGACGAGCGTCGGGCCGCGCTCGGCGAGGGCGAGGAGGTTGTGCGCCATCAACTGGTCACGCACGCTCAGCAGCCGGGTCATCCGGGCCGGTGAGGTGTCGGCCATACCGTGGTGGTAGCGCAACAGACCGACGGCGGTACGACCGTGCAGACGCGCCCGGTCCCAGGCCTCGCGCGTGTCCTCAGCGAGCAGGTGCGGTGTGCGCTGGTCGAGCAGTGCCGTCAATTCGTCGGCGATCAGCCGCAGTTGACGCGCCTCGGCTGACTGCCCCACCGATTGGGCCGGGTCCGTCATCGCGGCCGGGTCGGTCCAGCGGTCGTCGGTGCCGAGCAGGCGGTCGAGCATGTCCGCGGTGCAGGGCAGCAGGTCCGCCTCGACGTGGCCCGCGAGGTAGGTGTGGAGTGCGGTGAGCGCCTGGCGAGGGCTCTCGGCCGCGGTGATCTCCAGGGGGCCGTCGAAACCGGCGAAGCGCAGCCGGTCCGCGCCGGGCCGGCCCTCGCTGTCGGCGCGGACGTTGTAGGCGCGCATCCAGCGCACGAGTTCGCGGTTGCCGGGGAAGGCGCCCCACTCGTGGCTGAAGCCGTGCGTCATGGCCTCGCCGAGGGTGCCGGTGCCCGAGGTGACGTAGTCGTCCACGACCTGGCCTCGCAGGCAGTCGCTCTCGATGGCGATCGTCCAGTACCCCTCCTCCTCGACGAGTTGCCGGAAGAGGTCGTTGCGCAGTTCGAGCAGTGTCTCCCGGCCGTGGGCGGGCTCGCCCAGGGCGAGCAAACGGGGACGCGCGGCGAGCAGCGCTCGCACGGAGCCGGCGTCGACGGGATGGGCCTTGTCCTTGATGTCAGTCGCCATGCCTTCAACGCTATCGTTGAACCTTCGGTGGAAACTTTTCCGCGATATCGTCGGTTGGATGGGGCGAAACCTTCAAACCCGCGAGCGGCTGAGGCCGGTTGATCTGGCGCGCGAGCACGGCCTGTCCACCCAGGCGGTCCGGAACTACGAGGAATCCGGCATCCTTCCGGCCGCCGCTCGCACGGCCCACGGCTACCGCACGTACACCAGGCTGCACGCGGCGGCCCTTCGCACGTTCCTCGCCCTGCTCCCCGGCCACGGCCATCAGACGGCGACAGCGATCATGCGGGCGGTGAACGAGGGCGCGACCGAGGAGGCGTTCCGCCTCATCGACGAGAGCCACGCCCAGCTCCTCGACGACCGACGGACCCTCAGCGCGGTGGAGAACGCCCTGCGCGACCTGGAGCCGGTTGCGGACGGGGGATCCGAACCCGGCGGCACTTTCATCGGCCCGCTGGCCGCCAAACTCGGCATCCGCCCCGCGACCCTGCGCAAATGGGAGACCGCCGACCTTGTGCACCCCCGCCGCGACCCTCAGACCGGCTACAGGGTCTACGACGAGGCCGCCGTACGGGACGCCCGACTGGCCCACCAGCTCCGGCGAGGCGGCTACCCGCTGGAGCGGATCGCCCCGCTCATCGCCCAGGTCCGAGCGGCCGGCGGCCTCGACCCCCTCCAGGCCGCCCTGCGCGACTGGCACGGACGGCTGCACACCCGAGGCCGAGCGATGCTGACCGGCGCCGCCGAGCTGGAGGCGTATCTTCGCGTACGCGGATGAGACACCGGACGCAAGGCGAGGCCAGGGACGCCCCCCGCCCCCTCCGATCCTTCGGCCTCCCGCCATCCCGTTCACCGATATGAGCAGCAGCGCCCGGCGTGGCGCTACCCCTCCGCGAGACCCGTGAACGGAATGGGGCAACCGTCCGTCGAGGCGCAGACCGTCAGGTCGTCGCAACCCGCGTCGACGGCCGCGACCAGTGCCGTCCGGATGGTGGTCAGGTCGGCGATCTTCGCGTCGACCTCGGCGAGCTTGGCCGCGGCACGGTCCTGCAACCCCGCCACGGCACGACCATGGCGGTGGCGGCCGGCCTCCAGCAGCTCGGCGACCTCGTCCAGCGTGAACCCGAGCCGCTGGGCGGCCTTGATGACCCGCAGCACCGTCACCGCTTCGTCGCCGTACAGCCGGTGACCGCCGTTGCTGCGCTCCGGCTCGGCCAGCAATCCGCGCCGCTCGTAGTAGCGCAGCGTCTGCACGTTCACCCCCGCCGCCTCGGCGACCTGCCCGCTGCGCAGCCCCTCGCTCACTGCGCCTCACCGCCCGCGCCCGCCCGTACGGCGATGGCCTCCAGGACCCTCTCGTGCGCCGGATCCACGGAGACGTCCAGCCAGATCCGGTCCGCGCCCGCGTCGACCTCGAAGGCGAAGAACGAGCAGCAGCCGACCTCACGCTCCACCAGATCACGCACCGCGTCCTGAACCCCCGCCCCACCGGCCAGCTCGAAGCGCAGCCGCAGCGACCCGTGCCGGGAGAGCGACATGAGCCGCTCGGCGAACAGCGCGTCCCACTCCGCGACCCGCAGCGGCCGCTCCTCGGTCGGCAGCGTGCAGGACGCCGGCACCCACGCCCGATCCGTCATCGCCCTCACTCCCGTCCTCCCGCCCCGGCAACCCGGGACACCTTCGACGGTAAACCTGTACCTGGGTACCGGTTGCAAGGCTGGGCGCCGCCCGCCGTGGCTCGCGCGCTCCTGTCCTGGCACGCCCGCCCGAACCCGCCTCGCCGCGGCGGCCCCTGCATACGCGGCCGGGCCGGCGGACTGCGCGCCCGCAGCAGGCGAGGCCCTGCTCCCGGACCTGACCGCCCTGTTCACCAGGCCGGCCACCCCACTCCCGCCCGGAACCGCCCCGCTCACACCCGCCGCCGCGCCCTGGCGGGCCGGGCACGCGAGCCGGTTCCCTCGCCGCAGCGGACTTGAAACCCGCGTGTGAACCGCCCAGACCGTCGCCTGCCCGGGCGGCGGGCGCGCGACCGGACCATGGACGAACTACCAGGATCAGAGCCGCAGCACGTACCTGCGCCGCCAAGGCGACGCCTGGACGCCTGACCCACGCCGCGCCCGGCACCCGCGATGATCACGGGTACCGGGCGCGCCTGCCGACTGCTCAGCCCTGCCGGGCCTTGAAGCGCGGCTCCTTCTTGTTGATCACGAACGTCACGCCTCTCCGGCGCACCACCTGGGCGCCGGGCCTGGCCTTAAGCGAGCGCAACGACTTGCGTACCTTCATCACGGTCTCCTCTCGACGCGTCGCGACGACGCGGCACGGGGTGGGCGGTCAGCCGCGCGCGGCCGAGCGGCCGTAGCGCCGCTCGAAGCGCTCCACGCGTCCCGCGGTGTCCACCACGCGTGAGGTGCCGGTGTAGAACGGGTGGCTCGCCGAGGAGATCTCGACGTCGACCAGCGGGTAGGTGTTTCCGTCCTCCCACTCGACCGTGTGCCGCGAGTCGAGGGTGGACGTGGTCAGCAGAGTGAATCCGGAGGCGCGGTCGCGGAAGACGACCGGGCGGGAGACGGGATGGATGCCGCGCTGCATGGGGTGTCCTTTCGTGTCGGCCTCCACCGCCGGACGGCGGGAGGCGGGCGTCAGCGTTCCTCGCGGAAGAGGACGTGAGCGCCGGCGACCGGGTCGTACTTGCGCAGGACCAGCCGGTCGGGGTTGTTGGTACGGCTCTTGCGGGTCACGTAGGTGACACCGGTACCGGCCGTCGACTTCAGCTTCACCACGGGACGGGCGTTGCTGCGTGCCATGGAAGACTCCCTTCCGCCGCCATGCGAGTCGGTTGACTCGAACATGCCAGACAGGAGTCTCAACACAGGGACCCCCTGTCGCATTCCCACCGCCGAAAAACACGAACGGCCCGCCCCTGTTCGGGGCGGGCCGTTCACTGGAGCGCCGGGCAGGCCTTGCACCTGCATCTCCCCGCAGGAAGCGGGGCGTCTTTCCTTGGACCACCAACGCGAAACCGGACACCGGATTCCCGGCGACCAGCTCAAGATCGACTATACAGCACCTCAGGGGCGGGGCAACTCAAGGGCGGTCCGCGGCCGCCGCGGCCGGGGGCCGGGCGCCCGCCCCGATCCGGGCCGTGTGCCGGTGGAACGACATCAGCTTCGTAGCCGCCTGGAGAAGATTCGCGCAGGCCAGGGCCGCCCACAGGCCTGTCAGCCCGGCCGCGTCGGCCACCGGGACCGCCAGGGCCGCGAGGATCCCGAACCACACGGCCGTGGACACCAGGCCGGGCCCTGTCCGCTTGAGCCCGACCAGACCGAAGCCCGCCACCGCCTGCAGGGCGTCACTGACCACCACCGCCAGGACCAGCGGCAGCAGGTGCCTGACCTCCTGCCCGAGCGCGGGGTCCTTCGTGAACAGGTCCACGACCGGGCCGCGCAGGAGCCACAGGCCGGCGCAGAGCACCACCACCGCGCACAGCGCCACCCGGAGCCCCGCCCACACACTGCGCCGGATCCGCTCGATGTCACACTCCTGCGCGTACCCGGCGATCAGCGGAACCGTGGCCTGACCGACCGCCACCGCCACCGTGAACACGACGTTCACCAGGGACTCGGCAACCCCGTGCACGGCCGCGCTGTCGGTGCCCGTCCGGGCCGCGGCGAAGGTCAGGACACCGAGCACCGCGAACTTCATCAGCACGGTCCCCGCGAGCGGGATGCCCACGCGGGCCAGCTTCAGCACCTGGCGCGGATCGGGGCGGCCGGGCCGGAGGGAGCGGCCCGCCAGGACCGTGCGGCGGCGCAGGGCGTACTGGTTGAGGCAAGCGCCGACCAGGCTGGAGGCGAGCATCGCCAGGCCCGCGCCGTTGAGACCATGGCTCGGCAGGGGGCCAGGGCCACCGACCAGCAGGACCGACAGGGTCACCGACACCGCCGTCCCCCACAGCCCCGCCCGCATGACCTGGGCGGACTGTCCGAGGCCGACCAGCACTGACGTCGCCGACGCGCCGACCGCGATCACCACGACGCCGGCCGCCAGCAGCCAGGGCAGGGCACCCAGGTGCGAGAGGACAGCGCTCGGCACTCCGAACACCGCACCGAACAGGGGCACCATCGCCACCGCTACCGCGCCCAGCCCACCCATGGCGAACGCCAGCCACATGCCGCCGCGCACCAACGGCAGCAGTTCCTCGGGATTCTCACGGTGCGGCGCCACGAAGGGCATCACCCCGCGCAGCGCGCCGACGACGGTGACCGTGGCCGGGCCGAAGGCCGCCATCGTCACGGCGAACGCGGCCAGGGACACGGTGGCGTACCGGCCCAGGAGCGCGGTGTCGACGAGGGCGCCGGCCGACGCGGCGAGCATGGTCGCGTACAGCGGGGCGGACGTCTTGGCGATGGTCAGGAATGCGCTGCGTTCGCTCACATGCGCCCATCCTGCCAGGCGAATCACCCGTTGCTACCCGGGAGTCGACCTCCGCGCGTACACCTCGATCTCAATCTTCATGCGCGGGTCGGACAGACCGCACACGAGCATCGTCGCCGCCGGCCGCACCTCACCGAAACGGCGCCGCAGCACCGGCCAGCACGGCTCGAAGTCCGCACGCTCGGGCAGCAGATACCGCACCCGGACCACGTCGGCGAAGGTGCAGCCCGCCTCCGTCAGGGCCGACTCGATGTTGCGCAGGCACTGCTCGGCCTGTTCCACGACGTCGTCGGAGATCGACATGGTGCTGTAGTCGAACCCGGTCGTCCCGGACACGTGCACCCACTCGCCGTCCACCACGGCACGGGCGTAGCCGATCTGCTCCTCGAAGGTCGAGCCGCTGAGGATCGCACGTCGCTCTGTCATGCGCCGAACGCTAGGTGACCAGCATCGATACGTCTAATACGGCCGTCCGCATGAGCTGATATCACTGAAGATATGGAACGGCCCGAACTCCCCCTCCCCCAGCTGCACGCATTCGTCGTCCTGGCCGAGGAACTCCACTTCGGACACGCCGCCGCCCGCCTGGGCATCGCGCAGCCGCCGCTGAGCCAGCAGATCCGTCGGCTGGAGGACAAGGTCGGCCACCCGCTGTTCCGCCGCGGACCGGGGCGCGTCGCCCTCACCCCCGCCGGCCACGAACTGCTGCCCGCCGCCCGGCGGGTCCTGGCCGACCTCGCCGACGGGCTCGCCGCCGCCCGGGCCGTCGGCGCCGGCACCGCCGGCCGGCTGCGTCTCGGCTTCGCCGCATCCCTGGCGCTGACCGTCCTGCCCAGCCTGATCCGCGACTTTCGGCAGCAATTCCCCGATGTACGGCTGGACATCCGCGAGATGACCACCGCTCCCCAGCTCGCCGCCCTGCGCGAGCGGACCATCGACGTCGGCCTGCTGCGCGAACCCTCCGACGCCGAGCCGGAGCTTGCCTTCCGGACGGTGGTCGCCGAGCCCTTCGTCGCCGTGCTGCCGAGCGGCCACCCCCTCGCCGCCCAGCGGACCGTGCGGCTCGCGCAGTTGGCGGACTCACCGTTCGTGCTGCTGCCCCGTGACGCCGGGCCCGGGCTGTACGACCAGCTCATCGGGCTGTGCACGGCACAGGGGTTCACCCCGCGCATCGCCCAGCACGCGGTGGAATGGGCGACCGTCTGCGCCCTCGTGGAGACCGGCCTCGGCGTCTCCGTGGCCCCGGCCGGCATCCGCCGTATCCGCCTCAAGGGCGTCGCGTTCCGCCGGATCGAGCCCGACACCGCCCGCACCCGGGTCGCCGTCGCCTGGCGGACGGACGATCAGAACCCGCTGGTCGCACGACTGCTCGCAGTGGTCAGTCGGCGGCCGTCCAGCCGATAGGGCCCGCCGAACGCCCGCCCCGTCCAGGTGAACCGTCCGAGGATCCGGGATTCGCGAGACCGGCGCGCGGTAATTGCCGATCGTCCCCGCCGCCACCCTGAGCTCGACATCGTCCCCGCCACCCTGAGCTCGACATCGTCCCCGCCGCCACCCCGACCTCGAAGGAGAGCAGTCATGCGCGCACGGATCTCCCTCCTCCCCGTCGCCCTCACCGCGACGGTCCTCGCCGCCGGTGACGCCGCCGCCCACGACAATCCCCCGCTGCACGTCTCCAACAACGCGCCCTTGGTGTCCGTGATCAACACCGTGGAAATCAACGACCCCCTCGAGGACGTCCTGGAGCACACGCTCAACTTCGGGGACGGTTACCGCTGGGACTGACGTCACCGCAGGTGCGTGAGCCGGTTCACTCCCCCTGTGCGCCCCCCGGCTCCGCTTGTCATGGGCCCGGTGGGCGGACTACTGTCACCACGCCTTGGTGAACGGGAAATCCGGTGCAATGCCGGTGCGGCCCTCGCCACTGTGATCGGGAAGTCCGGCTCCAGCCCTCACGGGCAGCCACTGGGTCCTTCGGGACCCGGGAAGGCGGAGTCACGGGCGGTGTCACCCGTCAGCCAGGAGACCGGCCAAGGCGCGTCAACCATCCACGAGGTGCTGGAGAGGGTCTGCTGAGCCATGCACATAGCCGAGGGATTTCTGCCTCCGGCGCACGCGGTCGCCTGGGGCGTCGCGTCCGCGCCGTTCGTCGTCCACGGAGTCCGGTCACTCACGCGTGAAGTCCGCGAGCACCCGGAGAGCACCCTGCTCCTCGGTGCCTCCGGGGCCTTCACCTTCGTTCTGTCCGCACTCAAACTGCCATCGGTGACCGGCAGTTGCTCCCATCCCACCGGCACCGGTCTGGGCGCCATCCTGTTCCGGCCACCGATCATGGCGGTCCTCGGGACCATCACGCTGCTCTTCCAGGCCCTGCTGCTCGCGCACGGCGGCCTGACCACGCTCGGCGCCAACGTCTTCTCCTTGGCGATCGTCGGGCCCTGGGCCGGATACGCCGTCTACAAGCTGCTCAGGCGGTACGACGTACCGCTGATGGCCGCCGTCTTCTGCGGCGCTTTCGTCGCCGACCTGTCGACCTACTGCGTCACCAGTGTCCAGCTGGCGCTGGCGTTCCCCGACCCCAGCAGCGGGTTCCTGGGCGCGCTCGGCAAGTTCGGTTCCATCTTCGCCGTCACGCAGATCCCGCTCGCGGTGAGCGAGGGGCTCCTGACGGTGCTGGTGATGCGGCTGCTGGTGCAGTCCAGCAAGGGAGAACTGACCCGGCTCGGTGTGCTGCTGTCCGGCGGCAAGCGGGTGCGGACCGAGTCGAACGAGGCGGTGGCCCGATGAGCCGTAACACGAAGATCAACCTGTTGCTGCTGCTCGCGGTGGCGGCGCTCGCCGTGATGCCGCTCGTGCTCGGGCTCGGCGACCACAAGGAGGAACCCTTCACGGGCGCCGACGGCGAGGCCGAGACGGCCATCACGGAGATCGAGCCGGACTACGAGCCCTGGTTCTCGCCGCTGTACGAACCGCCGTCCGGGGAAATCGAGTCGGCGCTGTTCTCACTGCAAGCGGCTCTCGGCGCGGGTGTCCTCGCCTACTACTTCGGGCTGCGCCGCGGCCGCAAGCAGGGGGAACAGCGCGCCTTGGAACGGGAGTCCGTCGGTGTCGGCCGTGCCGGGGAGTCCGACGGCGAAGGGGTCTGAGCCCTCGTGCTGCCGATCGACGCGGCGGCGCACAGCAGTCGCTGGCGCAGCCGCCATCCCGTGGACAAAGCCGTGCTCGGACTCGGTCTGACCGTGCTCGCGATCTCGCTGCCGCCCTGGCCGGGGGCCGCGCTGGTCCTGGTGACAGCCCTCACCGTGCTGTTGGGCCCAGCGGGCGTACCGGGCCGGAAACTGTGGCGGGCCTACCGGGTGCCGCTGGGGTTCTGTGTCACCGGCGCCGCCACGCTCCTGGTACAGGTGGGCGGGCCCGACGGCTTTGTATCCCTCGCCGACGACGGGGCCCAACGGGCCGGGGAGTTGCTGCTGCGCACCTCCGCGGCCTCTCTCGGGGTGCTGCTGTTCGCGTTCACCACGCCCATGTCCGACCTGCTGCCACGGCTGGTGAAGGCCGGCGTGCCCGCGGCCGTGGTCGACGTGGCGCTGGTGACGTACCGGATGAGCTTCCTGCTGCTGGATTCCGTACGGCGGATCCGGGACGCCCAGGCAGCGCGACTCGGGCACACCACCCGCGCCGCGACCTGGCGTTCGCTGGGCGGGCTCGGGGCCACCGCTTTCGTACGGGCCTTCGACCGGGCCACCCGGCTCCAGGCCGGGCTCGCCGGGCGCGGCTACGACGGAACGCTGCGCGTGCTGGTGCCCGAGGCACGGATCTCGGTCCGCTTCACGGCCGCGAGCTGCGGGCTCCTCGTTGCGCTGGCCGCCCTCACCCTCGTACTGAAAGGCCCTCTGTCATGAGCGAGTTGGTGGCCCTCCACGGCGCGTCCTATGCCTACGAGGAAGGGCCGACTGTGCTGGCGGGCCTGGACTTCGAGGTGCGCGAGGGGCGGGCGCTGGCGCTGCTCGGGCGCAACGGCAGCGGCAAGACGACCCTGATGCGGCTCCTCAGCGGCGGGCTCAAGCCGCGCGAGGGGCGGCTGAGCGTCGAGGGACGGGAGGTGTCGTACGACCGCAAGGGGCTGACCCGGCTCAGGACGACCGTGCAGCTGGTGGTGCAGGACCCGGACGACCAGCTCTTCGCCGCGTCCGTGGCACAGGACGTCTCCTTCGGGCCGCTCAACCTCGGGCTCTCCGACGCCGAGGTGCGCGCCCGGGTCGAGGAGGCGCTGGCCGCGCTGGACATCAGCGCGCTGGCCGACCGGCCCACCCATCTGCTCTCCTACGGCCAGCGCAAGCGCACCGCGATCGCGGGCGCCGTGGCGATGCGGCCCCGGGTGCTGATCCTCGACGAGCCGACCGCGGGGCTCGATCCGGACGGGCAGGAACGCCTGCTCGGCACCCTCGACGGGCTCCGGGCGAGCGGCACGACGGTGGTCATGGCCACCCATGACGTCGACCTCGCCCTGCGCTGGGCCGACGACGCGGCGCTTCTCACGCCGGGGGGCGCCCGCACGGGGCCCGCGCCCGAGATGCTGGCCCGCACGGATCTGCTGCGGGAGGCGGGGCTGCGGTTGCCGTGGGGGGTGGCCGCGGCGGAACTCCTGCGCGGGCGGGGGCTGCTGGGCGACGGCGCCGCCGGGCCACGTACCCCCGAGGAGCTGGCCGCCTTGGCCGCGGCGATCCCGGCCGACGGCTGACGCTCCGCCGGGGGCGGCCCGTGGTAGTGGACGGGCAGGAGTGGTGGCCGTTTCCGGCGAGGCCTGCGCGCGGTTGCCGGCCACCCGGCGGCAGGCCCGCGGGCAGAGCGCCGGGTCCAGGTGTTGGTAGGTGTGACGGCGCTCCCGGCCCTGGAGGGCTGCACCACCCACACGGCGGCCCTGGAGGGCTGCACCACCCACGCGGCGCTCGCCGCCGGCGAGGCGGACATCGCCGGCCGCACCGCTGCGGGCTTCCGGGCCGACCTCACGGCACTGGCGGTGGACCCGGCGACGGCCCCGGCCGACGAGGTGACGGAGGCGCCGGTACGGCTGACGGTGGCCGGGGGCAGGTCGTGCACCGGAACGTCTAGGATCTTCAAGATCATTGCGGCGTCGGCAGATGGTGAGGCTGGGCAGATGGGGGATCCGAGACGCAGACGCGGACTGGCCATTTCCCTGCTCGCCCTCCTGCCCGTGACGGGCTGCGGGGCGGAAAGCGCCGCCAAGCCGTGCGAGGGAATCCGGATCTACCCCGCCCACACCACAGAGACGGCAGCCGCACTGCTCGCCGACCCCACCAGTGCGGAGAGGTTCAAGGCCGCGGTCGCTCGGCACGGGAGCGGTGCCGAGCGTGCGGCGGTGCGGCATGTGACGGGGTTCAGCAGCCCGGACGAGGATTTGGCGTCCCTCAATGTGGAAACGGACCACGCCCGTCCCTCACGGATCGATGGCACATCCGACGAGCACTACCTGGAGAAGGACCGGGCCCATGACCTGATGGAGCAGGAGGGCAAGGTCATAGTCCAGGCGCTGAGCAAGTGGTGGAGAGGCCACGACGAGTCACAGCCGGGCCATGTGGAACCCTGGGTGTGGGTTCAGTACGACGGTGACGGGGGGTCGATGGCACGGGAGCTGTTCGAGCGATCCGGCAACTTCTGTGCCCCCAGCGAAGGCTGAGGCCCTATCAGACGGGTGGCCTGGGCCCGCTCACTGACCCCGCTCTCCCCCGCAGGCTCCACCCGGTACAGCCCGGCCTCCGGCCTCCGGGTCACCGCCTCGTGGAGGCGTCCGCCCACGAACAGGGCGGCCACTCCGTCGTCCAGCGCCCACCCGGCCGGCAGCCAGCCCGCGGCCACGGCTTCCTGGTAGCCGGTGCGTCGGCCAGGTTCACTGTCGTAGTGCGGGCAGACAGAGCCCTGGAGCAGCGCCAAACCGTCCGCGAGGTACGTCAGGGCGCCGAAGGAGTCGGTGTGCGAGGCCTCGGCCCAACAGTTGGCGCTGGCACTGATCCCGCAGAGCAGAGTGCCGCGACCGTAGGCCTCGCGAAGGATGCGGTCGAGCCGGTGCGCGCGCCAAACCGCCAGCAGGTTGGCCGTGTTGCCGCCGCCGACGTAGACGACGTCCTGCTTGAGGAGATGGGTGCGCAGGGCGTCGTCGTCGAGTTCGCGTCGGAACAGATGCAGGACAGTGGGTTCGCAGGCTCGGGAGTGGAAGGCTCGCAGGAACTGTTCGACGTACGCGGGAGCGTCTCCGCTGGCTGTGGGGAGAAAGCAGACCTTGGGACGGCGAATGCTCACGTGGGCAAGCAGCCAGTCGTCGATCAGTCCGTCCTCGTCCGTGGAGAAGCCGCCGCCCAGCAGCGCGAGGCGCTGAGCGCGTTGTGTGGTCACTTGAGTCCCCCCCCCCATGGTTGATGTGGCTCACGCCTCCGCCGCCTGTTCGAACTCGTCCGAGCCGCGAGCTTCCCGCACCCGGGAGAAGGCCAGCACCGCCGCCTGCAGCACGGCCCCGGAGAACCCGATCCACAGGGCGAACCGGTAACTGATCTGGTCGGCGAGGACTCCCCCGAGCGGTGCGCCGACCGCGACCATGCCCCAGTTGAACGAGCGGATCGTGGCGTTCATCCGGCCGCGCAGGCGGTCGGGCGTGACCGATTGGCGATAACTCAGCTCCACTGGACTCTCGACAGCTATGGACAGCGACACGAGGAAGAACGCCGCCGACACTGCGGGCAGGGCCCAACTTCCCTCCTCGGCGCAGACCATGGGGAGCCATCCGACGGCTGCCAGCACCCGGAAGGCGATCAGGGTCACGCCGACATCGAACCTCGCGAGGACCCGCCCCGAGAGCGCGCCGCCCATGACCGCGCCCACGCCGGCGCAGGCGTAGGTGACGCCGAGTCCGAAGTCGCCGATCCTCAGCTCCCGCAGGGCGAACACCACGAACACCGTGCTCACCATGGTGTTGAACAGGAGCATCGCGTGCGAGGTCAGCGCGATGGGCGCCAGCGTGCGGTGGCGGTACACCCAGGCCACCCCTTCGCGCAGTTCGCTGCCGACCCCTCGCCGCGCGCCCCGGTCGGGGAGGGGATCGGCGGCTTTGAGCGACGCGAGCAGCAGGCCGGAGACCAGATAGGTCAGAGCGTCCAGGAGTACGGCGATCGGCGCGCCCAGGTACTTGATCAGCACCCCTGCGATCAGGGGTCCCGTCGACCCGGCCACCGCACTGGCCTGCTCGGTACGGGCGTAGCCCGCGTTCAACAGCTCCTTCGGCACGAGCTGCGGGACGTACGACTGATTCGCCGCCTCGAACAGCAGGCTCAGCAGGCCGACGCCGAAGACGAACACGCACAAAGTGGTCACGCTGAGCTGGTCCAACGCGTACAGGAGCGGGATCGCGGCGAGGAGGAGGGCCCGGGCGAGATCCGTGCCGACCAGCATCGGCTTACGACGGCAGCGGTCGACCAGGACTCCGGCAAGGAGCCCGAACAACAGATACGGCAGCCAGCGGGCGGCATTGACCAGCCCCACCTCGGTGGCCGAGGCGCTCAGCGTGACGGCGGTGAGGATCTGGAGGGCCAGCCCCGAGATCTGGGAACCGAAGGCCGACACTGCGGACGCGGTCCAGAAGGTCGGGTATCCAGGGACGTCCACCAGGCGCGGCATACGGGGACCGTACCCCGGTCGATCACACGACTGCGGCGAAGTAGAGCCAGCCGTCCAAGTCGTCCCTCTCCAAGGGCTCCTGTTCCAGGGCGGGTTGGGCGGCGTCCAGCAGCCGCCGGACCGCTCCCGGCTCATAGAGGTTGAGGTAGGCCTGGTCCGGCATCCGGATCACGGTGCCCGACTCGAAGTAGCAGTTGGAGATGACTCCGGTCGGGGTGGGGGCGAAGACGAATCGCAGCCGACGTCCCTGATGCCGAGCGCTCGGCCTGGTGAACAGGGCAAGCGTCACCCGGCAGTCGGCGTAGTCAGGCCTGACCCGCTGCCGCACGGTCCAGTACCAGGGGGCCTTGTCCATGACGAGGCGGCGGACGCGCCGGTCGTTCCTCACCGACCCACCGTAAGACCCCCGCGCGGGGACAAGGATTTCCCTCCCGGGGCATGTGTCCGGCACTTGTAGGATTCACCCGAATCGATCTCTCACGTACGGGGGCGCAGCGCATGGAGGGTGATTCTCGGGGTGGCCTGAGGCGTTTCTTCCGGCGCAGGCGCGCGGAGGAACTCGCGGGCATCGACGCGGAGATCACCGCCTTCGGTGAGGCGCTGGCCCGATTCGAGTTCGCTCCCCTGGGTGCCGAGGCCGACGACGCCGTCCTGGCCGATTACCAGCGTGCCCTGGACGCCTACGAGCGGGCCAAGCGGGACTTCGTCGGTGACCGTGACCGCGAGGACGCCCAAGACGTGCTGCTCGCTCTCGAAGGCGGGCGTGACGCGCTGGCCCGCGCCGTGGCCCGGTCACGGGGCGAAGAAATACCGGAACCTCGGCCGCCATGCTTTTTCGACCCGCGGCACGGTCCGTCCACGGCGGAGATCACGTGGGCACCGGCAGGCGGCGCCACCCGCGTGATCCCCGTGTGCGCGGCGGACGCCGTACGCATCGGGGACCAGCGGCCGTCCGGCACCGCTGGCCCGATCGCACCGCAGGCCGCAATGCCGCCGCCCCGGCAGGGCTCGGCCGCGCCCTCGTCCGGTCCGATGCCCAAGTGGCTGCTGTACAAGGAGTGGCCACCCGACACCCCTGCCACCCGGTGCGTGCGCGGCAGCGGGAACCGCACGGTGGAGTTGCTGCGCACCGATCCGACCGAACCGGTACTGCTCATCGTCCGCAGCTTCCGGGACGGTGCGGGGCAGGCGTACCTCGACGGTCCACGAGGCCCCCGTGCATTGATGGAGCGGCACGTGGAGCGCGTGGTGACGCCTGTGCCGCCCGACGGCGACCGGCACGTCCGGGTGCGGCTCGAGTCGTACGGCTCCTGGCAGTTGTGGCTCCAGTCGCTGGAACACGTACGCGTCGCCGAACGCACCCTCCAGGCCACCGGCCCGTACGTCTTCCGTTACGACGGCGGCCCCGGCGAGATCCGGTTCAGCCACGACGGCGGCGGCCCTTTCGCCGTGGAGGCGCTGAGCGGACAACTCTCCACTGCCGCGCGGCTGGTGGGCGGCAAGGGGACCTGCAAGGTGCAGGGGCTGCTGCCCGGTCCCGGCCTGTACTGCGTGCGCTCGTACGCGAGATGGGAATTGATCCTGTTGCCCACTTGGTCGAACTGATCGGCAGCGGACGACGGTCCGGCTGCCGCAGGGAGTCGCCGCAGACCTTCACCACCCCGCCACCACCGCACCGTTGACGCGCGTAGCGCTTGGCCTCAGGCTGGGCACCGATCGCCGCCACAAGGGCGGCGGTCGCATGATTCGGCAGTCGACGGCCGGGAGGTCGAATGTTCAGACGGATGGCACGTTCCCTCACCGCATTTGTCATGATCATGTCTGGTGCGGTGGTCGGCGTCGGGGCCTCCGCGGGTACCGCGCACGCCGACGAGTGCTACACCTGGAGCCGCACCCTCTCCCAGGGCGCCTCCGGCAGTGATGTGACGCAGTTGCAGATCCGGGTCGCGGGGTGGGTGACCTCCGGCGAGCGGCTGTCCTACGACGGTCAGTACGGCGCCCGTACCGCCGCCGCCGTCAAGAAGTTCCAGGCCGCGTACGGACTGCCCGCCGACGGCGTCGCGGGGCCGCAGACCTTCAGCAAGATCTACGCCCTCCAGGACGCGGACTGCACCCCGATCCACTTCACCTACGGCGAGCTCAACCGCTGCAACTCCGACTGGTCCGGCGGCGCCGTCTCCGCGGCCACCGCCAAGGCGAACGCCCTCAAGACCATGTGGAAGCTGGAGGCCATGCGGCACGCCCTCGGCGACGTCCCGATCAGCGTCTCCAGCGGCTTCCGCTCCTACGCCTGCAACAGCGCGGTCGGCGGCTCCTCCACCAGCCGCCACCTGTACGGCGATGCCGCCGACCTCACCGGCTCCCCGACCTTGTGCCGACTCGCCCAGCAGGCCCGCACGCACGGCTTCTCGGAGATCCTCGGCCCGGGTTACCCCGGCCACAACGACCACACCCACGTCGCCCTCGACCCGTCCCCCTACTGGTCCGCCCCCACCTGCGGCATCTGAACGACCGTTGTCAGAGCCGGCGGTTAGTCTGCGCGCGTGAACGAGACGACTGTGGACGACCGCGCACTGCCGCCGGCCCTGGCCGACATAGCCGCGACGGAGTTCGACTACGACGGGGGCAACGGCATCGACTTCGAGCCGTACGACGCCTTCGACTCCGCCGAGGAGACCACCGACTGGCTGCGCAGCTGGACCGGCAATCCCGACCTCGACGGCGCGGCCTACCGCGTCTTCGGGCAGGACGGCACCGGCGGGCTCGCCGCCCTGTGGTGCGTGCGGCCCGGGCGGCCACTGGTCGAACAGCCCGTGGTCTTCCTGGGTTCCGAGGGCGCCTGCGGCGTCGTCGCCGGGAATCTCTCCGACTTCCTGTGGGTCCTCGCGGACGGCATCGGACCGATGGAGGCCGTCGAGTACGACGACCACACGGGCCGTCCGGACCCCGCGCTCACGGCGCTCGCGGAACGCCACGCCACCACCGGGCGCCGGACCGCGCAGACCGTCATCGCCGAGGCCCGGGCCGAGTTCCCCGCGTTCGTCGAGGACATCGACGCCCTCTGCCGCTGACGCCCGCTGACACGCGACGCCCCGAGGCCGCTCAGTCGGGCAGCGCCGCCGTGAACGCCTCCCGCCGGGCCGTCCGCCAGGCCTCGACACGATCCAGGCGTTCCCAGCCGCCGCGTTCGGCGAGCATGCGGCGGTGGACCGGGTCACCGTCCGCGGCCCGGCGGGCGACGAAAGCGCGGCAGGTGGCCGGACGAGCGGTCCTCCGTCGGGTCCGCCAGGTCCCTGGGCCACTCGGCCTCCGTGCCGACCCGGCAGCGGCGGCAGCGGCAGCGGCAGCGGCAGCGGCAGCGGCAGCGGCAGCGGCACGGTGCCGGGAAGGAGGGTCGGACGCTCCCGGCCTTCGGCGATCACCCCGACCGGGGCCGGGGCAGAGAGCGCGGAGGTGGGCGTGGAAGGCGCGTGCGTGGGGCGGTGCGAGGCGGTCGACCAGCTCGCCCCGGCAGAAGACCGCTCCCGCGTTCGCCGACCCCCCGGTGAGCGCCTCGCCGTCGGTTGCCATGCCGGTGGTGCCAGGGCTGTGGCACGCCGCCTGGGACCGGTGGTCTCGGCTGATCACTCCGCTCCGCTTACGGCGCCGGGGTGTTCCAAGGGCTCGGCGGACCTCTCCATGGCCGCCCTGAGGGCGGTCACCGCGGCGCGGGCGTCCTCGGCGTAGAAGCGGATGACCCGGGCCTCCGCGGGTTTGCCCAGGGCGCGGAGGTAGGCGACGGGCTCGGTGAGTTCGACGGTGACCGTCGTCTGGCCCGCCACAGCCAGGTCGGCGACGCCGCCCTCGTCCACGGCGCCCAACCTGCCCTCGGGGAACTTGCGGTCCTGGCGGACGGAGGCGATGCGGTCGGCGGGGACGCGGAGGTCCAGCAGGGCCCCGTAGCGCAGGCGCAGTGAGCCGTCGGCGCCGATCACATGGGGGCGCACCACGCAGGAGGCGTGCAGGGCGAGGATGAAGTAGCAGCCCCAGACGTCCAGGACGAGTGTGACGGCGTGCACCACCGGCCAGGGGATCAGGAAGGCGACGGCCACGGTCTCGACGACGGAGACGAACAGGAAGCCGTACATGACCGAGGTCTGACCGGGTGCGTACGCGACGGGCCGGTCGCCTTCGCCCACGGCATGGGGGCCGCGGCGGGTCACCCAGCGCAGGAAGCTGGTGGAGAGGAAGACCTCGTGCGCGGTCAGCCTGCGCACGGCGGCCGGGACCGTGTCGGCGAGCGCGGCGCTCAGCGCGGCACGGCCGTCGAGACCGTCGCCGCGGTGGCGGCGGTAGTCCAGGGCGAGCAGGGTGCCCGCCGCGATCACTACGGCGAGCACCGCCAGCTCAACGGCCAGTCGGGCGGCCGGCGCGATGACCACTCCCCCGGCCAGGCACAGGACGAGGACCAGCTCCGCCGGCAGCAGGGCCGCGAGCGAGAAGCGCACGGTCTTTCTCCACGCCCGCAGTCCGGCGGCGGGCTCTCCGATTTCCATGGCCTCAGTAGAAACGTTGCCGTTGCGGCAGGGTCAAGCCGCCGGGGCCGTACTACTTCACGAAGCGGTACTTCAGGTGCGCGGCCAGCGGCGTGCCCTCCACCCCGATCGGCTCGAGGTCGCGCCGCTCGACGCCGATGCCGTCGAAGAGGCGGAGCCCGCCGCCGAGGAGGGCCGGCACGACGTGCAGGTGCAGCTCGTCGACGAGGCCGGCCCTGATGTACTGCTGCACGGTGCTCGCCCCGCCGGCGATGTCGACGTTTCTCTCCCCGGCGACGGCTTTCGCCTGGTCGAGAGCGCTGTGGATGCCGTCGGTGACAAAGGTGAAGGTGGTGCCGCCCTCCTTGACGAGGGTCGCCCGGGGGCGGTTGGTGAGGACGAAGACCGGGGTGCGGAAGGGGGGATTGTCGCCCCAGAACTCCTCACCCAGGTCGTACATCGTCCGTCCCATGACCACCGCTCCGGTGGCGTCGAACCACTCGCGCATCAGCTCGGAGTCTCGGTTCTCCTCACCGCCGGTCATGCCCTGGCGCTCCCGCCAGCTCGCCAGGTTGTGGATCCACTCGAAGATCACCTCGGCGCCGTCGCCTCCCGGGTTGTCCCCGGAGACGTTGGGTCCTGCCACGCAGCCGTCCAGGGTGATGGCCATGTCGGCGGTCACCGTCGTCATGAGTCGCTCCTCCGTGCTCGCAGTAGTGCTCTCACCCTCACGTCGATCGGGGACCGGCGCTTTCGACACGGCTCGGAGTGTACGTTCGTACGCTCTGCCTCTACGCTGCCGTTCATGACTCTTGAGCTGATACGCCGGCCCGCCGCGGCCGAGCGGCGGGCACGGGTGGCGGTCGCCGTGCTCTTCTTCACCAACGGCGCCCTCTTCGCCAACCTTCTGCCGAGGTATCCGCAGATCAAGGCGGATCTCGGAATCGGCAACACCGCCTACGGTCTGGCCGTGGCGGCCTTCCCGGCGGGCGCCATCGCGGCCGGGCTCGCGGCCGGAGCCGTCATCAGGCGGCTGGGGTCCGCGCGGGCGGCGGTGGGCGGGACGCTCGTGACCGGCGCGGGAATCCTCGTGGCGGGGCTCGCCGACTCGGTCGCCTGGTTCGCCGGAGCGCTGTTCGTGGCCGGCGCGATGGACGCGATCACCGATGTCGCACAGAACGCCCACGGGCTGCGGGTGCAGCGCCACTACGGACGTTCGATCATCAACTCCTTCCACGCCGTCTGGTCCATCGGCGCGGTCGCGGGTGGCGCCATGGCCGCCGCGGCCATGGCCCTGGAGCTGGCACGGGGGCAGCACCTGGCGATGTCGGCCGCCCTCTTCGCCTGCGCCGCGTGCGCGGCCCTGCGGTTCTGTCTGCCCGGTCCCGACACGGAGGACGGCCCGGACGGCGTGGAGGAGCGTTCGGCCCGGCCCGCCGCGGCGGGTCGGCGGACTCTGTACGTGCTGGCCGCTCTGGTCCTGATCGCCACCGCGGGCACGCTCGTCGAGGACGCGGGCAGTTCCTGGGCCGCGCTCTACCTCTCCGACGCGCTGCACGCGTCGGTGACGGTGGCGGCCTGCGGCTACATCGCCCTGGTGGGGGCGCAGTTCGTCGGCCGGCTCGTCGGCGACCGGCTCGTCGACCGCTTCGGCGAGCGGTCCGTCGCGCACGCCGGTGGTGTCATCGCCGCCGGCGGGATGGGCCTGGCGCTGGCCCTGCCGACGGTGGGCGGGACGGTGCTCGGGTTCGCCGCGGCCGGGTTCGGCGTGGCGACACTGGTGCCCGCGGCGATGCATCAGGCCGACGAACTGCCCGGCCTCAAGCCCGGTTCGGGGCTGGCCGTCGTGTCCTGGCTGATGCGCCTGGGGTTCCTCTGCTCGCCGCCCGTGGTGGGCCTGGTGGCCGACTCCGCGGGCCTCCGGGCCGGCCTGCTGGTGGTGCCCGCGGCGGGACTGCTCGTGCTGGTGCTCTCCGGAGTGCTGCCCACCCGACGCCCGTAGGCCGACCGCGCGATTCCGGGACGCCCCGCGCCCTGGAGTGTACGATCGTACACATGGCCACGGACTACTTCGCGGGCGATTCCCGCACGCAGTGGGAACGCATGCTGGCGGGCGACCTCTACATCGCCGACGACCCCGAGATCGCCCGTCGGCAGCAGCGGGCCGTGCGTCTGGCCGCCCGCTTCCAGGCCGCCTACGCCGAGGACGTCGACGGCGCCCAGTCGCTCCTCTCCGAACTGCTCGGCGCGCTGGGCGAACAGGCGCACGTGCGGCCACCGTTGTACGTGGACTACGGAAGCAACATCACCATCGGGGCGCGCACCTTCGTCAACTTCAACCTCACCGCGCTGGACGTCGCCGCGATCACCATCGGCGAGGACTGCCAGATCGGGCCGAACGTCCAACTGCTGACCCCCACGCACCCCTTGGAGCCGCAGCCGCGGCGCGACAAGCTGGAGGCCGCCCGGCCGATCACCATCGGCGACAATGTGTGGCTCGGCGGAGGCGCCATCGTGCTGGCCGGGGTGAGCATCGGGAACGACTCCGTCATCGGCGCCGGCTCGGTGGTGACCAAGGACGTACCCGCCAGTGTCGTCGCCGTGGGCAGTCCCGCCCGTGTCGTCCGCACGCTCTGAGAGCGCGGCCATGGCCACCGGACACACCGATCCCCAGCGCCGCGAGCGCATCCTCACCGCCGCCCTCGACCTCATCGCCGACGAGGGCGTGGCGGGTGTCTCCCACCGGAAGATCGCCGCACGGGCGGGTGTCCCGCTGGGGTCGATGACGTACCACTTCAGCGGGCGGGAGGAACTGCTGCGGGAGGCGTTCGGCCGGTTCGCCGGTCACATCGTCGCCGTGTTCGACGCCCACCTCGCCGCACCCGACGGCCCCGAGCAGGCCCGCGAGGCCGTGACGGACCTCGTTCACGCACTGTCCGAGGGCAGCCGCCGCGATCTCGTGCTCACCCAGGAGCTGTACACCCTCGCCGCGCGTGAGCCGGCCTACCGGGAACTGACCGACGCCTGGATGCGCCAGAGCAGGGTCCATCTGGAGAAGCATTTCGACCCGGACACCGCCCGCCAGCTGGACGCCCTGATCGAGGGGCTGACCCTGCACCGAGCGCTGTCCCGCGCCCCCCACGACCGGTCGCTCACCGCGGAGGCCGTCCGCCGGATCACCACCCCGAGCGGCGTCAGCCGATGACCGCGGTCGCCTCGATCTCCACCAGGTGTTCCGGTACGTCGAGGGCGGCGATCCCGATCAGGGTGGCGGGCGGGACCGGGAGCGCGCCGAGCCGCTCGCCCGCCCGGCCGATGCCCTCCATCAGCTGGGGCATCTTGTCGGGGGTCCAGTCGACGACATAGACCGTCAGCTTCGCCAGGTCCGCGAGAGTGCCGCCCGCCGCGCTCAGGGCGGTGGCGACGTTGAGGTAGCAGCGCTCGACCTGGGCGGCGAGGTCACCCTCGCCGACGGTGACGCCCTTGTCGTCCCAGGCGACCTGCCCGGCGATGAAGACCATGCGGGACCCGGAGGCGATCGCCAACTGCCGGTAGGCGCCGATCTCGGGCAGTCCGGCGGGGTCGAGGAGAGTGATGGCCATGGCACGCGCCCTTCATGTGGTCTCTTGTGGTTACTCAGGAACCGTAGGAGAGTGTGCGTTGACATGGAAGAACGCACTTTTCGGTGACAGGGGAACCTCATGGTGACCAAGCAGGTCAAGGGCAAGGCCGAGGACGCGGACCTGGCTCGCGCGGACTCGCTGGCACGGGAGATCTTCTCCGACGTGGCCAACAAATGGGCTCTGCTGATCATCGAGTTCCTCGGCGACCGCACCCTGCGCTTCAGCGAGCTGCGCGACGAGGTCGAGGGCATCAGCCACAAGATGCTCACGCAGAACCTGCGCATGCTGGAGCGCAACGGCCTGGTACGACGGACGGTGTACCCCACCGTGCCGCCCCGCGTGGAGTACACCCTGACCGCGCCGGGACAGGACCTGCGCGGGACCATCGACGAACTGTGCCGCTGGACGCGCCGCAACCTCGGCCACATCGAGTCCGCCCGGCACAGCTTCGGCGGCTGACGGGTCAGCTCCCCGCGGGACGGTGTTCCGGGCCCACGGACCCGGCCGCCCGGCGGGCGCGGTCGCGGTCGGCGGCCGGACCGCGCAGGCGCCGGCCGCGGCGGGTCAGGCCCCAGGGCTTGAGCACGGAGATGACCGTCATGAAGACGTACGCGGTCAGGGAGACGATCGGGCCGAACAGGATGTCGCCGCTGTCGGGCAGCGGGCCCCCCGCGGCGACGGCCCCGACCGCGGAGTTCACGCCGGGCCGCAGGGCGAAGGCCGTTGCGGTGATGGTCGCCAGCGTCAGCCAGAACTTCGTGCAGACCCACTTGTGCCGGGCCAGCCCCCAAGGAGTGCCCAGCGAGAGCAGCAGTCCGCTGAGGAGGGTCAGGAACGCGACGGGCAGCAGGAGCCAGTCCGCGAAGAGTTTCATGGCCCGCACCGACGCCTCCACCGTCACCGGCGAACCGGTGCCCGCGGCGGTCGAGCCCAGGGCGAGCAGGCCGAGCGTGAGCCCGAGCCACGAGGCGGAGGCGACGACATGGACGACGACGGTGGCCCGGCGAGCGGGGCGGCTGAGTCTCACGTGGACCAGCCTGCCGAGCACTTGGGCGCGGGTCGTCTGACGGCGGGAGCAACCTCACGTACTCGCCGGGGCGTACGCCGGACCGGTCAGGCTGCTCCACCGACGCCCGGCGGGACGAAGCGGCGGTGCACGGGGGCCATGGTCACCCGCGGGTCGCTCCGCACCCCCAGCTCGCCCTTGAGCACCGGTTCGACGCGGCTGGAGATGAACTGGCCGAAGTGGCCCTCGGACTCCCAGACGTCGAGGACGTGCATGCCACCGTCGTCGAACCAGCACGTATGCAGCACGAGTCCGTCGGGGACGTCCTCCTCCCAGCCGACCCGGGTGCGGGCCGCGTCGTACAGCTCGGGGGTGATCTCGTGCCAGTCGATGGTCACTGCGAGGGCCATGGGGTCCGTCACTTTCGAAGTCGCGCCGCCGTTCCCGCCCAAGTCTTCGACGGACCTGCCGGCCTCACAACCGGAGCCGTCCCCGGTCCGCGGGACTACGACTTTGGTGCCGTCCAGCCTGGGTCCGGCGCCCGATGGTCCGGGCCGCTTCGACGGCTAGCGTCAACGGCATGCGTATAGGACTACTTGGCACCGGCAATGTCGCCCGAGCACTCGCCCACGGATGGAGCACCGCGGGACACGACGTACTCCTCGGCTCCCGTAGGCCGGACGAGCGCACGCGGCTCGGCCTTCCCGTGGCGGGACTGAGCGAGACCGCCGCGCACGCGGAGGTACTGGTCAACGCCACGCCCGGGAACGTCTCCCTGGAGCTGCTGCGCTCCCTGGGAGCACCCGCGCTGGCCGGCACCCTGCTGATCGACGTCGGGGTCGGCCTCTCCGACGACTACACCGAACTCTCGCACCCCAACAGCAGCCTGGCCGAACAGATCCAGGCGGCGTTCCCGCAGACCCCCGTCGTCAAGACGCTGTGCACCATGGACTCCACCGCGATGGTCGCCCCGGCACGCCTGAACGGCCCGAGCACCGTCTTCCTCTCCGGCGACGACGCCGAGGCCAAACGGACCACCGGGGCCCTGCTCACCGACCTCGGCTGGCCCCCGTCGTCCCAGCTGGACATCGGCGGCATCTCCAGCGCCCGCGGACAGGAGCACTTCGCCCTGCTGTTCTCCGGGATCGCGCACGGTCTGGGATCCCACACCTTCAACATCAAGGTGGTCGCCCTGCCGTGAGGCGGGTGCGGGCGATGTCTGGGGCGAGACGTAGCGGCCGGCGGCGGTGTGGCGCAGCGCTGGGAACCAGTCCCGGTGGTCCGCGCGCAACTCGTCGGTGAATTCGCGTTGGAGGGACAGGGGGGCGGTATCCCTCGACCATCAGCACCCCAGACGGGCGGGGAGCAAGTCCCGCGCGGCGATCAGGCGTTGGGCCACTCTCAAAATGATCTCGTTCACGGGGAGATCACGGCCGCTGACGGCGCTCCAGACGCGCGGCCGCCGACTCCGCGCGGCGGCGGGCCTCGCGGACCTGGCGTTCCGCGGTGCGGAGCCTGTCGCGCGCCCGGCGTTCCTCCTCGCGTGCCTGGCGGTGGTCGTCCTCGACGCGGCTCAGCTCCTCGGTCAACTCGCCCGCACGGGTCTTCAGTTGCCCGGTCCGCTCGCGCGCGGCCTGCGCCTGTTGCTCCGCGTCGGCGGCCTCCCGCTCCAGCGCCCGCAGTTCACGCTCGGCCGTCTCGGCGTCTTTCCGGGCCCGGGCGAGCGCCTCGTCGTCACGGCGCTTGGCCGGGCGGGCCTTGGCCTTGGGCGACTGGGTCGCGGCGGGGCGAGGCGCGGCAGGCCGGGCCGCGGTGGCGCTGACGTCGGGGAAACCGACGGTCGCCTCGAACGGTCTCACCAGCCGTCCGGCCGCCCATTCCCGCGCCGCCCCCGGGTCGGCCAGAGCGGTGTGCAGGATCGTCTCCACCTCACGGCCCACGTCCTCCCCGACGGGATGGCCGGCCCGCGCCGCGAGCTGTCCGGCCTCCCGGGTGACCGCCCGGATGAGGGTGCGCTGCTGGCCGCTGAGCTCCCGCAGTTGTGGCCCGTCCAGGTCGTGATGGGCCTGCCTGAGCCCTTCGCCGAGCCGGAGCAGGGCCTGGACCTCCTCGGGGCGTTCCCGGACCAGGAGATTGCTGACCCAGGCCGACAGCGTGGGGCGGCGCAACTTGCCGATCCGCTCCGCGAGGGCGCGGTCACCGGCGGTGCGGGCCTCGGCCATACGGGTGTTGCGCGCCGCCGTGAAGTCCTCCGGCCGCAGCGCGTACAGCTCATCGGCGACCGTGTCGATGTCCACGGGGGCTCCTGTCGACGGGCGCGCTGACCCTTCGAGCGTAGGAGCGGCGGTGACGGTCTGCTCGTCGGACCCAAGGAGTCGGCGGCCTTCTCCGCGCTGCGGCGGTCACATTCGCTCGGCGGGATCCGTCAGTGCGGTGACGGCAACCTGAAGCCCGGAAGGACAAGATCATGACCGTATGTTCGATCACTGCCGAGATTCCCCTGCGTCCGCGGATGACCGAGGACCCCGCGCAGTTGGTGCCTGAGATGGCGGAGGTGTCGGCCTCGCTGTTCAAGGCGGTCGGCAACGGGTCCGTGCCGCGGGCCACGATCAGCCTGGTCCATCTGCGCGCCGGTCAGATCGTCGGCAGCACGTATCTGGCCGTCCTGCACACGGGCTTCCTGCGGGCGGCCGGGGAGACGGAGGAGCGGATCACCTCGGTGGCGTCCTGGCCGGACTCGCCGTACTTCACCGAGGCGGAGCGGGCCGCGTTGGCCCTGGTGGAGGCGGTGCTCCAGCCGTCGACGGGCATCGAGCGGGTGCCGCAGCGGTTGTACGCCGAGGCCCGCGAGCACTACGACGAGAAGGCGCTCGCCACCCTGACCATCGCCATCGGGCAGGTCAGCTTTTTCAGCCCTGGCCCTGGTCACCAAGCCGGTGCCGGGCCGGTCCTTCACCGATCCCTGGAGCTGAGGCGCGGTATCGGGTCGGATTCGGCCAATCGTGTGCGCGGCCTTTCGCGTGCGCGGCGGTGGGTTGTGGCGTCGCGGCGTCGGGTCCTGTCTGGCCACGCAGGTGATCACCTGGACCGACGAGGGGGCGGGCCGTGTTCGACGACGAGGCCCGACCGCACCGCTCCTCGTCCGGGCCAGCCCTCCTGGGCGGTCCCCCTCCTACGCGTTCCCCAGGGCGTGAGGCGGAGTGGCTGACCGGAGGATCCGCCTGGAGGTGGACGGCCAGGAGCGGACCGAGCCGGGGCGCTCCGCTCCTACAGGACGCCGACACCAGCACGCCGTCCTCGTCCACGGAGACCTGTCGGACGTTACCCGTGGACGAGGACGAGGTGGGGGTCGTACACCCGGTGTGGGGGCTTCCGTACGGCCTACGACCCGTCACCTTCCTGGCCGACCATGCTCACGCCCGGCGTCCGATCCGGCGCAGCAGCACGATCCCGGCGATGACCAGGACCGATCCGGCGGCGGCCGGCCACAGCTTCGCTCCGGTGTCGGCGAGGCTGCCGCCCACGGTCTGCGTCGCCGTGCCGGCCGCCGGGGACTGGGCGGCGCCGACCGCGGCCTGGGACGGGGTCGGCGTGGCCGTCGCCGTGCCGACCTCCTCGGCCGGGGCCTCGGCGGTGCGGGTCGGGGACGGTGAGGTGTAGGTCTTGGGCTGGTCGGCCGAAGCGGTGGCCGTCGGCTTGTCGTCCGCCGGGGCCTCGTTGCTCGGCGTGTCGGCCGACGGCTCCTCGGTGGCGGGCTCCGTCTGTCCGCCGTCGTCACCGGTCGGCTCCGGGTTCTGCGGCTCCTGCGGCTCCTCGGGCTGTTCCGGCTGCTGCGGCTGCTCGGTCTCCTGCGGCTCCTCGGACGGCTCGGGCTGCTGCGGCTGCTCGGTCTCCTGGGGCTCCTCCGGCTGCTGCGGCTCCTCGGGAAGCGCCCCGCCGTCGCACTCGCGGCCCTCGTTGATGCAGTCGACCATCTCGCTCATCAGGTCCTCGTCGAAGACGTTGATGAAGTCGCCGTGGTCGGTGACGGGCTTGTGCAGCTGCTCGGGGAAGGAGTCGACCGCGAAGAGCGGTGTCGTCTGGCCGCCGTCGTCGAGGCTCGGGGCGTCGACGTCGTAGACGATGCGCTGGACGAGCTGCGGGATCGCCTGGAAGCCGCCGGGGCAGGAGCCGTCGGCCGCGGCGAACGCCACGTGGGTGCGGTGGTTGGCGCTGTCGATGTTGCGGCCGTCCCAGCAGCTCTGGAACTTGAACGTGCGCACCACGTCGCTGCCCTCGGGGCAGAGCGGGTACTTGTCCTTCAGCTGCCGGTCCTCGAACCCGGTGCAGCTCCAGGAGGCGTTGGCGTTGGCCGTGCCGTTGACGAAGGCCTTCGCGTCGCCGGTGATGATGCGCAGCAGCCGGGGCATGCCGGTGACCTCGCCGACCGGGCTGCCCTGGAAGGTCAGGGTGACCTCCTTCGGCGTGACGATCTCGCCCGCGTTGCCCTCGATGCCGCCGCCCGGGGAGTTGGCGTCCTGCTCCTGGGTGCCGTTCTGCAGGCGCAGGACGGGCCAGTAGTACGAGGACTTGTCGCCCTGGTTCTCGCAGCTGGTGTCGGCCGCGGCCAGGTCCTCGTCGCTCGCGAAGGCGTCGTTGGCCTGGTTGCCGATGTAGTCGTGGAAGTGGTGGGCGCCGTTGGAGACGCCCGGGGCGACGATGACGTTGTCGGAGTTGAACAGGCCGTTCTCGTTGACCCCGCAGCTGGTGGTGAAGGTGCCCTGGGAGGCTCCTTCCCCGGCGGGCGGCGCCTGGACGTTCGGCTGGACGGAGTTGATGTCGACGAAGTCCGCGGCGACGGGGCCGTTTCCGCCCTGGCCTCCCTCCGGCTGCTCCTCGGGGACGCTCAGTTCACAGCCCGCCAGCGCCTCCAGGCCCTCCGGGCGCTCACCCGCGTTGCCGATCGCCACCGCGATCCGCTCGATGCTCTCGCTCCGCTTCTCCTTCAGCGGATTCATGATCGAGCCGTCGGTGAACCCGGAGTCCTGCCGCTGTTCCGGCGTGGCCGCCCGCAGTTGCTGGTAGGCCTCGGCTATCTGGGCGTCCAGGGCGGCGAGTTCGTTGTCGACGTCCGTCCTGGCGGCGTCCGGGATCTGCGTCAACTCGGCACCCACATCAGGGCAGTCGATCGTGGCGCCACCGTCCTGCTGGGCCGATCCCCCGTCACCACCCTCGGTCGCCGAGGCGTAGATATTGGTGGCCACCAGCCCACCGCCGCCCAGGATCAGCGCGATCGCGGCGAAGGTCGCGCGTCGTGGGCCGGTCGGGCGCCTGCGCGTGTTGCGTCTCAAGGCAGTACTCCTACGTTCGGGGCGAGCGAGCGGACATACAAATCCCTCGCCCCCATACGGACCACGCGCCCGCGTTGTTCAACGGCCCCTCGGATTCATACCAATTTCTCAGTGGACCCGGGCATCACCGTCGACCCATCCCTCGTCGTCACCGCTGACCCCGCAACCCTCCCACTTGCACTTAACCCGCGCACGCAACTATTGTGGTCGCCTGTAAGCGCCTCACGCACAACACCGAGGAAGCATCACCATGACCACCACCCCCACCGTCCCCACCGTCACGCTCAACAACGGCGTCGAGATCCCGCAGCTCGGCTTCGGGGTCTTCCAGGTCCCCGAAGCCGAGACCACCGCCGCTGTCACCGAGGCCCTCAGGGCGGGCTACCGCTCGATCGACACCGCCGCGATCTACGGCAACGAGGCAGGCGTGGGCAAGGCGCTCGCCACCGCCGGGCTCGCCCGCGAGGACGTGTTCGTCACGACCAAGCTATGGAACGCCGACCAGGGGTACGACGCCACCCTTCGAGCCTTCGACGCGAGCCTGGAGGCACTGGGCCTCACCCACGTCGACCTCTACCTCATCCACTGGCCGACCCCGGCCCGCGATCTGTACCGGGACTCCTGGAAGGCCATCGAGCGCCTGGTGGCCGACGGCAAGGTCCGGGCCGCCGGGGTCTCCAACTTCCAGCCCGCCCACCTGCGGCGACTGATCGACGGCGCCTCGATCGTCCCGGCCGTCAACCAGATCGAGCTGCACCCCGGTCTACAGCAGGCGGAACTGCGCTCCCTGCACGCCGAGTTGGGAATCGCCACCGAAGCCTGGAGCCCGCTCGCCCAGGGCGCGGTGCTGGGGGACGAGGCCATCGTGTCCCTCGCCCGACGGCACGGGAAGTCCCCCGCCCAAGTCGTCCTGCGCTGGCACCTCCAGCTCGGGAACGTGGTGATCCCCAAGTCGGTCACCCCCGAGCGCATCCGCGAGAACCTCGACGTGTTCGATTTCACACTCTCCGCCGACGAACTCTCCGCCCTCGCCGCCCTGGACCGTGGGCTGCGCACCGGCCCGGACCCGGACGCCTTCAACTGACGGACCCCGATCAAGCCGCTTCGAACAGGCGGGTTAGCATATGAGCACCGCCTAGCTCGAAAGAGACTTCTGTGACTGTCAACGACGACTCGTTCACCAACTGGAAGAACCGCGAGGAGATCGCGGAGTCGATGATCCCGATCATCGGGAAGCTGCACCGGGAGCGGGACGTGACGGTCCTGCTGCACAGCCGCTCCTTGGTGAACAAGTCGGTGGTCAGCATCCTGAAGACGCACCGGTTCGCCCGCCAGATCGCGGGCGAGGAGCTGTCGGTCACGGAGACGCTGCCCTTCCTGCAGGCGCTCACCACGCTGGACCTCGGCCCGTCGCAGATCGACATCGGCATGCTCGCCGCGACGTACAAGGCGGACGACCGGGGCCTGTCGGTGGCGGAGTTCACCGCCGAGGCGGTCGCCGGCGCCACGGGCGCCAACAAGCTCGAGCGCGGCGAGGGCCGCGACGTCGTCCTCTACGGCTTCGGCCGCATCGGCCGCCTCGTCGCCCGGCTGCTGATCGAGAAGGCGGGCTCCGGCAACGGCCTCAGGCTGCGCGCCATCGTCGTGCGCGGCGGCGGCGAGCAGGACCTGGTCAAGCGCGCCTCGCTGCTGCGCCGCGACTCCATCCACGGCCAGTTCCAGGGCACGATCACGGTGGACGAGGAGTCCAGCACGATCTTCGCCAACGGCAACGCGATCCGGGTGATCTACGCGAACGACCCGTCCGAGGTCGACTACACCGCGTACGGCATCAAGGACGCCATCCTCATCGACAACACCGGCAAGTGGCGCGACCGCGAGGGCCTCTCCAAGCACCTGCGCCCCGGGATCGACAAGGTCGTCCTGACCGCTCCCGGCAAGGGTGACGTCCCGAACATCGTGCACGGCGTCAACCACGACACGATCAAGCCGGACGAGCGGATCCTGTCCTGCGCCTCCTGCACCACCAACGCGATCGTGCCGCCGCTGAAGGCGATGGACGACGAGTACGGGGTCGTGCGCGGCCACGTGGAGACCGTCCACTCGTTCACCAACGACCAGAACCTACTGGACAATTACCACAAGGCGGACCGCCGGGGCCGCAGCGCGCCGCTGAACATGGTCATCACCGAGACCGGTGCCGCCTCGGCCGTCGCCAAGGCGCTGCCCGACCTCAAGGCACCGATCACCGGCAGCTCGATCCGGGTGCCCGTGCCGGATGTCTCGATCGCCATCCTCAGCCTGCGCCTCGGCCGTGAGACGACCCGCGACGAGGTCCTCGAGTACCTCCGCGACGTCTCCCTGAACTCGCCGCTCAAGCGTCAGATCGACTTCACGACCGCCCCCGACGCCGTCTCCATGGACTTCGTCGGCTCGCGGCACGCCTCGATCGTCGACGCCGGCGCCACCAAGGTCGACGGCGACAACGCCATCCTCTACCTCTGGTACGACAACGAGTTCGGTTACTCCTGCCAGGTCATCCGGGTCGTGCAGCACGTCTCGGGCGTCGAGTACCCGACGTACCCGGCCCCGGCGGTCTGATCCCGGCTCCTCGTCACGGCGGTGCCTCTCGCGGCGCCGCCGTGCCGTCTTCTCACGCGGCTTTCCTCACGCGGCGCGCGGCTGCCCGGCGTCCAGTACGTCCATGAGCTCGGCGCGGTGCAGGTCGGCGACCGGGGCCAGCAGGTCGGGGTGGCGCAGCAGCGCGGCCGCTCGCCGGTCGTTGTCGTCGGGCGCGAGCAGCCGCCGGAAGTCGACGGGCGGACCCGCGCTGTGGCCGCCGCCGTCCACCGCGGCCACCGCGAGCGCGGCCAGCGACGGGTCGCAGAGCAGGCTCGCGGCCCAGCTCGCCACGACCTCGTCCACCCAGGTCCGCCAGGCCTCCGACGCCCCGTCCGCGCCCGTGATCCAGTCGAGCCGGACCGAGCCACCGGTGCCGGCCATGCCCGCGAGCGCGGCGTCCGTCGGCGTCGGGTAGCGCAGCCACGCCGCGACCGTGACGGCCTGACGTGCCTGGGCGTCACACAGGGCGCCGGCCAGGGCGCCGCCGTTCGGCGGGAAGGCGCGGGTGAGCCAGCGGGCGGTCGCCGCCATGAGTGAGGAGAAGTCCGAGAGCACGGGCATGCCGTCCGAGGGGTGCGACGGGGCGGGGTATCGCTCTACGGTAGCTGCCCGCTCCGTCAGTCCATCAGTCCCGCGGCGACCGTCGCCCCCAGCTCCCAGCACGCCTGGAGGTCGGCCTTGGCCGGTTCGCCGGTCACCGTCACCGCCTCGGCCACGCGCCGCCAGCCGAGCCCCGTCGTGACGGACTCGATGGACCGCACCGCGCCGGTGACGTCGTTCCCGCCGTGCACGTAGGAGCCGAACGGCCGCCCGCGCGTGGCGTCCAGGCACGGGTAATAGACCTGGTCGAAGAAGTGCTTCAGGGCGCCGGACATGTAGCCGAGGTTCGCGGGGGTGCCGAGCAGGAACGCGTCGGCGGCCAGGACGTCGGACGCGGTGGCGGACAGCGCGGCCCGCCGGACCACCGTGACGCCCTCGATCTCGGGCGCGGTGGCCCCGGAGATCACGGCCTCCAGCATCGCCTGGCAGTGGGGCGAGGGGGTGTGGTGCACGATCAGCAGAGTTGCCACACGACCGAACCCTGCCGCGACCCTCCCGGTGCCCGCAAGTCCGGACCCTCTACGTCCGGTTATGCCCGGCATCATCCATTACGGGAAGGGAACTGCTCAACGGCGGCCCGCCGCGGAGGGATTCGCCGCGGTGCGTTCATGTCACGAGGCACGTGGTACCCGCCAGGTCGAAGTGTCCGTGACCGGCCGCAAAACCCCCGAGGAGTCCGCTTCGGTGGCGCTCGGGCGGCTTGTCCCACACGACTGAGGCCGTGCGAGCCCGACCGGGAGATACGGCGGTCACATCATGACCGTCCGGGTTTACGCGGCTGAGGTTGCGTGACTACGGTGTCCCGGTGTCGCCACAAGGGCCGCACAGTTAACTCTTGTAAGAGGTGTTCTGCTCTGTCTGGGTTCCGTCAGGATGGGATCGCACAGCAAACGCTGCCCACGCGCAGCCTCGGACAGGCTCAGGCACCCCCCGGCGCTGACGCCGCCCCGGCCACGGAGGCCGGACGGACTGCTCGGTCGGTCAAGGAGCGGGACGCGTTCTTCGACAACGCCAAGTACCTGGCCATCGTGCTGGTGGCGATGGGGCACGCCTGGGAGCCCCTGCGCGACGGGAGCCGGACGGTCACGGCGCTGTACATGGTCGTCTACGCCTTCCACATGCCCGCGTTCATCGTCATATCCGGCTACTTCTCCCGGAGTTTCGACGCGGCCCCGGGACGCGTGAAGCGGCTGGTGACGGGCGTCGCCGTGCCGTACATCGTCTTCGAGGTGGCGTACACCTTCTTCACGCGCTGGACGGACAACGAGCCGGACCGCGACATCAGCCTGCTGGACCCGCTGTACCTGACGTGGTTCCTCGCGGCGCTGTTCATCTGGCGGCTGACGACGCCGATCTGGCGGGTCGTGAAGTGGCCGCTGCCCATCGCCCTGGGCATCGCGATGCTGGCCACCCTGACGCCGACCATCGGCAAGGAGCTCGACCTCCAGCGGGCACTGCAGTTCCTGCCCTACTTCGTGCTCGGTCTGGTCCTGAAGCCGAAGCACTTCGAGCTGGTGCGCCGCCGCGAGGTGCGGATGCTGGCGGTGCCGGTGTTCCTGTGCGCGGCCGTGGTGTCGTACTGGGCGGTCCCGCGGATGAACTACGCCTGGTTCTTCCACCGCACCAGCGCCGAGCAGTTGGGCGCGCCGCACTGGTACGGCCCGGTGATGACCCTGCTGCTGTTCGGCTGCTCGGTCGTCCTGGTCGCCTGCTTCCTCTCGCTGGTGCCCCGGCGCGGTACGTGGTTCACGGCCCTGGGGGCGGGCACGCTGTACGGCTATCTGCTGCACGGCTTCGTCATCCAGGCCGCCAACCACTGGCACTGGTCCCACCTCGAGAGCGCCCATACGCCGCTCGGGAAGATCGCGGTCACGCTGGTGGCCGGCGCGGTGGTGACGGCGCTGTGCACCGCGCCGGTGCGGCGGATGTTCCGGTTCGCGATGGAGCCGAAGATGGACTGGGCCTTCCGGCGCGATCCGGCGGACGTCGCCCGGTCCCGCTGAGACCGGGCGACGGGGGCGACGGCCACGCGGCCCGGCGGTCAGTGCCGGGCCGCGTCCTTGGTCTTCTCCTTGGCCTGCCTGACGTCGCCCTTCGCCTGTTCCACCCGACCCTCGTCGGCCATCCGCTCATTGCCCATCGCGCGGCCTGCCGCTTCCTTGGCCTTGCCCTTGGCCTGCTCCATCTTGGCCTTGGCCTTCTGCTGTCGCGCCATCTGCCTCACCCCACGCGGTGCTCTGGATCACTGTTCGGGCCCCGGGTGAACCGGCCCGCGGAACCTAAACGGGCGGATGGGGGCGTCAGCGCTCGTCGCTGACCTTGGCGACCGCCGCGGACAGCTGCTTCTGCACCGGTTCGCTCAACGCCTCGCCCCTGACCGTCGCCACCAGATCCTGGGCGAGGTGGTGGAGCTTGGTGTTGGTGTTCTGGGAGGCCATGACCAGGACCGCCCAGGCGTCCTCGGGCTTGAGACCGAAGGAGGCCATCAGGATGCCCCGGGCCAGATCGATCGTGGGGCGGGTCTGCATGGCCCGTCGCAACTGGACGACTTCGATCCGCAGGTCTTGCAGCATGATCTCGTCCTCCGTCTCGTCCGGGAAGGAGGACTCCGAATCGTCGGCGTCCTCCTCCGCCGGGGCGAAGAGGGAGAAGGTGTTGGTCAGCGTGAAGAGCCGTTCGGCCACGGGACCGACCGAGCGCACCAGGAGCGTCTTGCCCTCACGCAGGGCGCGCTGCCGCAGGCCGAGGAGGATGTTCAGCGCGGCGCAGTCCCAGAACTCCACCCCGCTCAGATCGAGGTCGACACCATGGACCGATCGGCCCATCGCCTCGCGCAGGGCGCGCTCGAGATCCGGGGCCACCTCGAGGTCGAGTTCACCTCTGACGACCACGGTCACACGGTCGCCGGCCGGCCGGAGCTGGATCTCCGGCACGTACGGCGAGCCCACCGCCGACGTCGTGTCTGTCATGACCGCCTCCCCCGGCCACCCGAGCCTTTCTCGCTTCCAGCGTCACCACTACCCAGGTAACACGTCAAGTGATACACGAAATTCTGTTCATGTTTTTGAATACGCGAATGCACAACCGTACAATCGCCGTATGGAGGGAGTCCAGGAACCACACAGCGGATGGACGTTCTTGACCAATCACGCCCGCGTCCTGGCCGCGATCGCAGACGACCACAGTGCTCGCATCAGGGACATCGCCGTGCACTGCCGGCTCACCGAGCGGGCCGTGCAGAAGATCATCGCCGATCTGGAGCAGGCCGGGTACCTCTCCCACACCCGGGAGGGGCGCAGCAACACCTACCGGATCGAACCAGGCAAGGGCCTGCGTCACCCGGCGGAAGCGGCGACGGGGGTGACGATCGCGTCCCTGCTCTCGCTGCTCGCCCAGGACGAGGCCACCCGCGCCGACCGGACTCAGTCGACGTCGACGGGCAGGACGTAGCGCCGTTTCTCCTTGGCGCGGGCGCCCAGACGGTCGTAGAACCGGATCGCGTCCGTGTTCCAGGGAGGCGTGTTCCACTGGACCTGAGCGAGTCCGCACTCGCGTGCCCGGTCCACCACCGCCTTCATGAGCAACGGCCCGACGCCCAGGCCCCGGTGGCCGTCGCGGAGGAAGAGACAGTCCATGTGGAGGTACTCCGTGCCGCCCCAGGTGGACACTTCGGGGGCACAGGAGGCGTAACCGATGAGCGCCCCGCCGTCGAGCTCCGCGACGAAGCAGGACAGCCGCGGCGGGCTCGGCGGGCCGAACAGGAGCGTTTCCAGGCGCCGGGCCAGGTCGGCCGGGGGCGGCGACGCCTTCTCGTAAGCGGCGTGCTCAGCGGCCAGGGCGGCGATGCCCGGGAGGTCTTCGGGGCGGGCGGCCCGCACCCGCACGGACCGGGCGGCCGTCACCGGACCTCACCTTCGAGCGTATCGGCGCGCCATGCGTCCAGCCGGGCGCCGAGAGCGCCGCCCCCGTCCAGCACATGGCGGCTGAACGCGTCCCGCTCATGGGCCAGTACGGCCGCCTCCCACACGCAGGGAGCCAGTCCCGCACGGCCGGGGCGCAGCGCGTCGAGGTCTCCGGCCGGGCCGGTGAAGACCGCGAGGTCGGACATGTGGCCCTCGATCCAGGTGTGCACCAGGACGTAGTCGCCATCGCCGCCCGCGTGCAGCAACAGGACGGCGAGGCCGAGGGAGCCGCGCAGACGCGCGGAACTCAGGTGGTCCTCCGCGATCCGCAACGCGGCCTGGGCGTCCCGGTCCGTCAAGGCACGTCCGGGCGCCTCGATCGCGTACGCCTTCACCAGATGCCCGGCGATCTCGTGTCCGCCCAGGGAGCGCACGGCACGCGCGTGGTGCCCCTCGGCCAGGGCCAGCAACCCGGCCGCCCGGGCGGAGGACCGCGCTTCGTCGATGTCCGTCATCCGATCATCATGCACTGCCGCTAGTCCCACCAGAAGTACCAGCTGCCCCCGAGCAGTTGGGCCTCCACCAGCGCCTCGACACTTCCGACGCCCTGGTCGACGACGTCCGAGCAGTACGCGTACTGCTCCAGCGCGGCGGTCGCCACGGACCGCGGGGTGCGGGGACGGCGGGTGATCAACAGCTCCAGGACGGAGCCCTCCAGGGTGACCAGCTCGGCCCCGTACAGCTCGTGGAAGTGGCTCAGCACCGCCTGATGCTCAGGGCCGGTGATGCCGTAGTTGCAGGCACCCAGCCAGTTCAGCAGGGCGGGCACCTCGTGGCCGTGCCGGGCCTGGGTCAGGCACAGCACCGTGCGCTCCTGGCGGAGAGCCGATATGCGGGTCCCGCCGACACGGTCGAGGTCGACCTCGGCCGCCACATGCGCCGCCAAGTGGTCCGCGGACACGGTGAAGTCGTCCGCTGCCCCGCTCGCCCAGCGGGCCAGCAGCTCGGGAGCGTCGGGCAGTTCGTCGACCGGGATGTCCTGGGCGAACTCCGGCTGGAGGCCGACCAGGACGTGGTGCAGTTCGTCGGGCGGCCCCGCGAGCACCGGCCACCAGCCCGTACGGTCGTGCAGCGCCCGGACAGCGCTCCAGATCCGGAAGGCGTCGACCCCCTCGACCTCGCCGGTGTGAACGGGCGTGCCGTCCGTCGCGAGGGCGGCGCGCCGGAGTTCGGGCAGTTCCAGGCCCTGCGCGGCGCAGAGGCTGCGTACCTCGGAGATCGTCATCGGCATGGGGGAACCGTAGCCGGTGCCAGGGGGTCCGCCGGGCTCGGTTACTCTGTGCCGCCGGGTTCGCGAGGGGAAGAAGAGAAGTGACAGTACGTCGTGCGGCTTGTGCCGCTGTGCTGGTCGCGCTGGTGACGGGGTGTTCGGAGTCGACGGCGGACAGCGGCGACGCGAAGGCGTCGGCCAGTGCGTCGCCGACCACGGCCGGCTCCTCCGCCGTCCGCAGTGGCGGATCCATCGGGGCCGAGGGCTCCGCGTGCGAGCTGCCGGTCACCTTCGACACCGCCGCGAAATGGACCTCGGAGGCCGTCGAGGCCCCGCTCGAGCAAGGCCCGGTCGCCCTGGCCTGTGAGATCGACGCCAAGCCCGCGGGCAGCATCGGCTTCCTCCGCGTCTGGACCGGCAAGCCGGGCGACGCCGACGTCCGTGGCGTTCTGCGGGCCTTCGTCGCGGCCGACGGCGAGGCGAGCGAGGAGAAGTACGCCACCTTCACCGTCGGCGGCCTCAAGGGCGTGGAGGTCTCGTACCTCTACACCAACGAGTTCCTGGACGAGACGAAGGAGGAGCGGGCCCTGGCCGTCGACACCGACCAGGGGCCCGTCGTCCTGCACCTCGGCGGCCTGGACACCGAGGAGCACCGCGCGATGCTCCCGGCGTACGAACTGGCCAAGAAGACGCTTCGCACCGGCGGGGACGCGTAGGAGCACTCAGCCCTTCTGCTCCACCCGCACCCAGTCCATCCGCCTGCACTCCCCCGGCCGCGATCCGGTCCACGCTGGACTGCGGCAGACCCCAGTAGGGCCCGTCACCTTGTTCCAGCCGGCCGGCTAGGCCCCGCCCAGGGCGAGGTTGAGGACGACGTACTGGTCGCGGTCGAGGACCCACTGACCGCGCGTGGACTCCAGCTTGTTGCGGGTCGTCTCCTCCCGCGGTCTGTGTCAGGCCGCCTTGCGGGCCTGGTTCCGGTGGTCCCGGATGATGTCGGCGTAGCGGCGTCCGGTGCCCTTGATCGTGCGCTTCTGGGTCCGGTAGTCCACGTGGATCAGGCCGAACCGCTTCTCGTAGCCGTAGGCCCACTCGAAGTTGTCCAGCAGCGACCAGGCGAAGTAGCCGGCCAGCGGGGCGCCCTTGCGGACCGCCGAGGCGCAGGCCGCGAGATGCTGGACGAGGTAGGCCTGGCGCTCGGGGTCGTCCACGGTGCCGTCGGGGCGCACCACGTCCGGGAACGCCGAGCCGTTCTCGGTGACGTACAGCTTGCGCGCCCCGTACTCCTCCGTCAGGCGCAGCAGCAGCGTCTCCAGGCCGCCCGCGTCGATCTCCCAGTCCATGCCGGTGCGCGGGACGTCCGGGCGGCGCACCATGCGGGCGTACGGGGCGGGGCCCTCGGGGTCGTCCACCAGGTACTGGGGGAAGTAGTAGTTCAGGCCCAGCCAGTCCAGCGGCGCCGCGATCGTCTCCAGGTCGCCCGGACGCTCGGGGAGGTCCACGCCGTAGGTCTCGATCATGTCGGCGGGGAAGCCGCGGCCGTGCACCGGGTCCAGCCACCAGCGGTTGACATGGCCGTCCTGGCGGCGGACGGCCGCCAGGTCCTCCGGGCGGTCGCCTCCGGCGAACATCGTGGAGAGGTTGTTGACGATGCCGACCTCGGCGCCGGGGGCGGCGGCACGGATCGCCTCGGTGGCCAGACCGTGCCCGAGCAGGAGGTGGTAGGAGGCGCGGACGGCGGCGGTCAGGTCGGTCAGGCCAGGCGCCATCTTGCCCTCCAGATGGCCGATCCAGGCCGAGCAGGAGGGCTCGTTGAGGGTGGCGAAGTGCTTCACCCGGTCGCCGAGCCGGCCCGCGACCACGGAGGCGTACGCGGCGAAGTGCTCGGCGGTCTCCCGCGCGGGCCAGCCGCCGCGGTCCTGGAGGGCCTGCGGCAGGTCCCAGTGGTACAGCGTGACCGAGGGGGTGATGCCCGCCTCGAGCAGGGCGTCGATCACCTGGTCGTAGAAGTCGAGGCCCTTGGCGTTGACCGCGCCGTCGCCGCCGGGCAGCACCCGCGGCCAGGCGACGGACAACCGGTAGGCGTCGGCGCCCAGTTCGCCCATGAGCGCGATGTCCTCACGCCAGCGGTGGTAGTGGTCGCAGGCGAGGTCGCCGGTGTCGCCGTTGGCGACCTTGCCGGGGGTGTGCGAGAAGGTGTCCCAGATCGACGGCGAACGCCCGTCCTCCGCCACGGCTCCCTCGATCTGATAGGCCGCTGTGGCCGTGCCCCACAGAAAGTCGTGCGGGAGCGCGCCGAAATCGATGGTCACGTAATTCCTTTCAGAGACGGTCACTTGACGGCTCCCGCCGTCAGGCCGGCGACGAGGTAGCGCTGCATGAGGAGGAAGCCCGCGACGACCGGGACGCTGACGACCAGCGAGGCGGCCATGACCTGGTTCCAGTAGACGTCGTAGAGCGTGGAGTAGCCCTGGAGGCCGACGGCGAGGGTGCGGGTGGTCTCGTTGGTCATCACCGAGGCGAAGAGCACCTCGCCCCAGGCGGTCATGAAGGCGTAGACCGCCACCGCGACGATCCCGGGGATCGCCGCCGGGACGACCACGCGGAACAGCGCGCCGAGTGGGCCGCAGCCGTCGACCAGCGCCGCCTCGTCGAGATCGCGGGGCACCGAGTCGAAGTACCCGATCAGCATCCAGATCGAGAAGGGCAGCGAGAAGGTGAGATACGTCAGGATCAGCCCGCCGCGCGAGCCGAACAGGGCGATGCCGGTGGCGTTGCCGATGTTGACGTAGATCAGGAACAGCGGGAGCAGGAACAGGATGCCCGGGAACATCTGCGTCGACAGGACGGTGACCGTGAAGACGCGCTTGCCGCGGAAGCTGTAGCGGCTGACGGCGTAGGCCGCGAAGACCGCGATCACCACCGAGCAGAAGGCCGCCGCGCCCGCCACGATGAGCGAGTTCACGAAGTACCGGGCGAGCGGGACGGTCGACCAGATGTCGATGTACGGGCGGATCGTCAGCTCGCTGGGCAGCCACCGGAACTGGCCGGTGACGTCGGACAGCGGCTTGAGCGAGCTGGAGACCATGACGTACACCGGCAGCAGGACGAAGCCGGCCAGCAGGGTCAGGAAGATCCGTCGGGTCCACAGGAACGAACGCGGGGGCGCCATCGGTGAGTCAGCCATGCTTGGGGCCCTTCCGTTCGCGCGAGGTGACGGCGAGGTAGACGCCCGTGACGAGCAGCAGGAAGAGCAGCAGCAGGACCGACATGGCCGAGCCGGTGCCGAAGTTCCAGCTGACGAAGGACGCCTGGTAGATGTGGACCGAGATCAGGTCGGCCGCCTCGGGCGGGGTCTTGCCGAACAGGACGTACGGCGTGTTGAAGTCGTTGAACGTCCACAGGAACAGCACGATCACCAGGACCTGGTTGACCGGGCGCAGCGACGGCAGCGTGATGCGGCGGATCTGCTGCCAGATGCCGGCGCCGTCCAGGGCGGCCGCCTCGTACAGCTCCTTCGGGATGTTCTGCAGTCCGGCCATCACGATGAGGAAGGCGAACGGCCAGCCCTTCCAGACGGACACGACCAGCAGCGCCCAGAAGCTGTTGTCGCCGATCAGCCAGAAGGACGGCTTGTCGGTGACGCCGAGCTGGTCGTGCAGGACGTGGTTCACCAGGCCGTTGTCGTGCTGGAACATGAAGACCCAGGTGATGACGGCCGCGTAGACCGGCAGCGCGTACGGCACCAGGAACAGGGCCCGCAGCAGACCGCGGCCGCGGAAGGTGTCCTGCATGCAGATCGCCGCCGCCGTGCCGATCAGCCAGCACAGGCCGACCGAGGCCACGGTGAAGCCGACGGTGACGAAGAAGGACGTCAGCAGCGCCTCTCCGACGGCGCCGTCGAAGTCGACCGACACCTGGTAGTTGTCCAGGCCCGCCCAGGGAGCGGCACCCCAGTCGCGGATGTAGAACTGGGTGAGCTCCTTGAAGCTCATCACGATGCCGATGGCCATCGGCACCAGATGGACGAGGAGTTCGAGGAGCAGTGCGGGCAGGAGGAGCAGGTAGGGCAGGCCGATGCGGCGGACGCGGTCCGGAAGGCGGCGACGCGGCTTGCGCGCCGCCGTCTTGCCGGGAGCTCCCTCACGCACCGGGAGTTCGACAGTGCTGGTCATGCGCTCACGCCGCCGGCATCTGCTGCTGGGCCTTCTCCAGGGCCGCCTTCACCGACTCCGTGGTCACCTCACGGCCGGCGGCCGCGTCGGCGAACAGTTCCTTGATGGCCGTACCCACGGCCGTCTCGAACTGGGACTCGTCGGCGACCTGGGGAGCGGCCACCGCGCTCTTGGCGAGGGTGTCCTTCAGGACGACGTTGGCCGGGGTGTTGAAGGCCTTGTCCTCCTGGGCCGTCTTGACCGGCGGGATGGAGCTGTAGGCGGTGTTGAGGATCTTCTGCTCGGCGTCGCTCGTCATGAACTTGACGAACTCCTTGGCGCCGTCGAGGTTGTCGGTGTTCTTGAAGACGGCCATGTTGATGCCCATGACCATCGAGTTGACGCCGGTGCCGGTGCCGGGGGTGCCGGACTTGACGGGCACCGGGGCGATGCCGAAGTCGTCCTCGCTCATGCCCTGCGAGATAAGGTTGGCGGAGGCGGACTGCCACAGCAGCATGCCCGTCTTGCCGGTCGCGAAGTCGCTCACCGACTGGTTCTGCGCGTACTCGGCGTTGCCGGGCGCGATGACCTTGTCCTTGGACATCAGCTCGACGAACTGCTTGACGCCGGCGACCGCCCCGTCGTTGGTGAAGTCGGCCTTGCCGTCGGGGGTGAAGAAGTCACCGCCGTTCTGCTTGGCGAAGACGACCGCGTGATGGATGTTCTCCGACGGGTTGGCGCCCTCGAATGCGGCACCCCACTTGCCGTCCTTGGACAGCTTCTTGCCGGCCGCGACGAACTCGTCCCAGGTGGCCGGCGGCTTCGCTATGCCCGCGTCGGCGAACATCTTCTTGTTGTAGTAGAGCGCGTAGGACATGGAGTACAGCGGCACGGCGGCCGGGTCCTGGCCCTCCGCGCCCGCGGAGCCCAGGGCGGAGTCGACGAAGCGGTCCTTGCCGCCGATGGCGTCGAAGTTCTTGGCGTCCCACGGCAGCAGGGCGCCGGTGGCCTGCAGGGAGGCGCTCCAGGTGTTGCCGATGTTCAGGACGTCCGGGCCCTGGCCCGAGGTGGTGGCGGTGAGGATCCGGTTGAGCAGGTCCGACCAGGGCACGACCTCCAGCTTGACCTTGATGCCGGTCTGCTTCTCGAACTTGTCGAGCTCGGGCTGGAGGACCTCCTTGTCGGCCTCGATGCTCTTGCCCTGGTTGGAGGCCCAGTAGGTGAGGGTCTTCGGCTCGGCGTTGGACCCCTCCGAGTCGGACGACCCCCCGCCGCAGGCAGCCACGGTGAGGGCGAGCGAAAGAGTAAGGGCGCCGATGGCTGCGACTCTGCTTCTGCGCATGCTTCAGAGGCCTTCCGGGAAGTGTCACTGGTCGCCCGCGGGGGATCCGGAGCATCGCCCCGTGTGCGGTCCCGTCCCCCCACGGCTTAATTTAGGACGTGAGTTAAGCGTCAAGCTAAGATCGCGTCAAGAGCCCCGGCCCAGGTGGTCGCGGCGAAGGCGTCGAGCCGAGGGAGCAGGGGTGAAGGGGCGCAGCGGCCGTACGGTACGTGACCTGCGGCGAGAGAACCGCACTGCCGTTTTGCAACGGCTCTATTTCAATGGGCCGCTGAGTCGCTTCGCGCTCGGTCCCGCCACCGGACTGAGCTCGGGTTCGGTGAGCAACGTGGTCTCCGAGCTGATGGCCGAGGGCCTGGTCGAGGAGGCCGGCAGCGTCGACTCGGTCGGCGGCCGGCCGCGCACGCTGTTGCGGGTCAGCCCGCGCAGCGGCCACATGATCGGCATCGACGTGGGCGAGACCCGGGTCCGCGTGGAGCTGTTCGATCTGGCGCTCACCGAACTGGCGCGGGTGGAGAAGCCGCTGGCGACCGACGGCCGCCGCATCGACCGCTACGACGTCGACGTGGTCGTCCGCCATCTGCGCGAGGGCATCGCCGAGGTGCTGGAGCGGGCCGGGATCCCCGCCACCGGGCTGTTGGGCGTCGGTATCGGCGTGCCCGGCATCGTGGCGCACACACCGCAGGACGGCGCCCTCGTGCACGGCCAGACGATCGGCTGGGACGCGGTACCGCTGGAACGGTATCTGCGGGAGTCGCGGCTGCTGCCCGAGTCGGTGCCGTACTACGTCGACAACGGCGCCAAGACGCTCGGCCAGGCGGAGATGTGGTTCGGCGCCGGGCGCGGGGCGCAGAGCGCGGCCGTGGTCCTCTTCGGCTCCGGTGTCGGCGCGTGCGTGGTCACCGGCGACATGGGGCCCGGCCGGGCGGTGGAGTGGGGGCATCTGACCGTCCGGGTCCGGGGGCGCCGCTGCCGGTGCGGCGCCCAGGGCTGCCTGGAGGCGTACGCGGGCGCCGAGGCGCTCCTGGAGCGGTGGGCGGAGGCCGGCGGAGCGCCGCCCGCCGGGGTGGACGAGGAGACCGCGCTGACCGCGATGCTCGCCGCCGCCTATCCGGCCGACGGCCCCGCCGACGAGACGGCGCTGGCCGTGCTGGAGGAGACCGCCGAGTATCTGGGCGCGGGCTTCTCCGATCTGATCAACCTGTTCCAGCCGGAGCGGATCCTGGTCGGCGGCTGGGCGGGCCTGCAGTTGGGCCGCCGTTTCCTGGACGCAGTGAAGGCCCACGCCACCGCCTACTCGCTGCGCCACCCCGCCGCCCACGTCCGTATCGACCTGGGCACGCTCGGCCCGGACGCGGTGACGGTCGGCGCGGCGATCCTGCCGCTCGCGGACTTCTTCGCGCGTGGCGGGCGGCCCGTGGAGGTGGAGCCGAAGGAACCGGATCCGGCCTGGCAGACCAACCTCCAGGACCGCGCCGCGCAGTAGGGGCCCTCCGGGCCGGGTGCGGGGAAGCCCCGGCCCGGAGGGAGTCGGTCACGGATAGGACGTGACGGTGGACGGCACGGTGGAGGTGCCGGAGGGGGCGGTGGAAGCTCCCGTGTCGTTGATGACGTGCTCGTAGTGGCCGTTGCCGCTGAGCGAGACCACCAGCAGGCTGTGGAACTTCACCCCCGCCTTCACCGGCGCCTTGAAGCCGTGGTCCTGGCGGATGCTCGGGTCGACGTTGTAGTAGCAGTAACTGCCCAGCCCCCACGCCTCGTGCGTGTTCACCGAGTCGTCGACGCGGTAGGCGGCGTAGCCCCTGGTGGTTCCGTTCTGGATGGCGGCCTGGTTCGGGGCGTCGTAGGCCTTCTCGTTCTGGAAGAAGATGGTCCGGCCGCGTTCGCCGTACCACTCGACGTCGTACTTGTTGAAGTGCTCGACGAACAGACCGGTCGCCAGGACGTCGTCACCGTTGACCCGTACGCCGTAGTCGGCCCGGTTGGTCTCCCAGCCGACGCCCTCGCCGTGGTCGGCACGCCACACCCAGGTGTGGTCGATGATCGTGTCGTCGTTGTTCACGACCATGCTGGTCGTGGCCTTGCCGGCGCCCGCGCCGCCGATCCGGAGGTAGACGTCCTGGACGGTGGTGGGGTTGCCCGCGTGGTCGGCGCTCGCGCCCTGCGGACCGACCTCCAGCAGCGTGGTGGAGTTGACCGAACCCGCGTCGATCAGGAAACCGGCCAGCCGGACGCCGTCGACGTCACCCACGCGCATCGCCGTGACGCCGTTGTCCGGGATGATCGTGGCCAGACCCAGGCCGAGCACGACCGTGTTCGCCCGGTCGATCTGGATCGTCTGGTCGACGTGGTACACACCCGGCGTGAACAGCAGGTGCAGGCCCTGGCGCACGGCCTGGTTGATGGTCGCCGCGCTCACGCCCGGCTTGACGACGTAGAAGTTGCTGAGCGGGATGGACTGACCCTGCGGGGTGCCGCTCTCCCACGTCGTGCCGCGCGCGTTGGTGCGCAGCGCGGGCGCGAACACCTTGTACTCGTTGCCGTCCAGGTAGAGGAACGGCTTCTCGCGCGAGAGAGGCGTGTTGGCCAGCGTGGTGTACTTCGGCTCGGGGAAGCCGGTCGCCGGGGCGCCGACCGTGCCGGAGAAGACCTGGTTCCACACCGAGTTGGACCAGCCGCCGATGGAGCTGTCCCGCGTGTACCACTGCTGCTGCGAGTAGTTGCCGACCTGACCGTCGACCTTGGAATCGGCGATGTAGCCACCGCTGGCCCAGCCGTAGCCGCTCGGGGCGAGGTTGAGCCCGCCCTTGATGTGCATCCGGCGGAACGAGGAGGCCTGGGAGACCGCCCAGCGGTTGGTGCCGTTGACCGGGTTGACGGCGAGGTTCTCGGCGGCGCGCCAGAAGTTCTGGGTGGCGTTGCCGTTGAACCAGCCGGCGTCGACCGTGATATCGCCGTTGATGGTGGTGTCGTCGGGGCGCAGGCCGAGCCCGGCGATCTGGGTGTAGAAGCCGATCTGGGCGTTGAGGCCGCTGTAGGTGCCGGGCTTGAAGAAGAAGGCGTGCCGGCCGCTGCCGAACTGGGCCGACTCCTGCTGCCGGAACACCTCGTCCAGCTTGGCCTGGATGCCGGGCGTGGACGGGTCGAAGACATGGACGTTCGGCCCGAGGTCACCGCCACCCGGGAGGGTGGGGCCGCCGTCCTGGGTGCCGTAGACCTTGAACTCCCAGAGCGAGTAGCCGTATCCGGTGGCGCGGGCCGTGCCGAGCACCCGGACGTAGCGGGCGGTGCCGGAGACGTTCAGGGTCTGGGTGCCGCCCGTGCCGGTGGTGGTGGAGTAGGCGGTCGACCAGTCGGTGCCGTTCTGCGAGATCTCGACGCGGTAGGCGGTGGCGTAGGCAGTCTCCCAGCGCAGTTCGACCTGGCTGAGCGCGGCGGACGCGCCGAGGTCGACGCGGATCCACTGCGGGTCGGAGAAGGCGCTGGACCAGCGGGTGCCGTTGTCGCCGTCGACCGCGGCGGTGGCGGGTGTGCCGGCGTTCTCCTGGCTGGAGGCGGTGACCGGCTTGCCCTGCGAGAGCAGCGTCGGGGCGGCCTCGGCCCGGGGCGCGGGCACCACGGCGAGCAGGGCCGCGGCCAGGACGAGGACCAGCACGGCGATCAGTGAGCGTCTGTGGGGAGGATCGGCGACGGACATGAATGCGGCTCCTGAGTACGAGAGTTGACGGAAAAGCGCGCGCTCTCCGGAACCCTGCCGCTGCTCCTCCAGTCCGGTCAATAACTCCGTCACGACTTTTCTTTTACCTTTCATTAAGTAGGGATCGGCGCTCGGCCGACAGGTGACCCTCACTCGACACCCCCGCGATACGAGCCAATCGACGCCCGAGCGGGCGAGACGCCGGCCGCACCACCCGCACGCCTTCGCACCACTTCACACCGCCCCCACGAATCCATCACGTGAGGATCACTTCCGGTCGATCCGGCTCCAGTGGTGCAGACGAGGTCGTCGGCGCCTGCCTAGCCTCCCGGGCCATGCGATCACCTCTGATCAGACGCTTCGGTCTCGCCGCCGTCCTCGCTTTCCTGCTCGCCGCGTTCGGCCTGGCCCCGAACGCGAGCGCGGCCGAACCCGCCCCGGCCACCCTGACGTTCGGCTCCGACAGCGCGACGACCACGCCCGGCGGCACGGTGAACCTGTCGATGACGCTCACCAACAACGCCACGTACGACATCTGGTTCACGTACCAGACGATCGACCCGACCTGGCTGACCACCCAGCGTCCGGACCTGAAGTACTCCTTCACGTCCTGCACCCTGACCACCGCCACGGGCGGCACGCCCTGTTCCGGCACCGGCCCCGCCAACCTGGGCGCCAACTACGGCGCCACCGTCCCGCCCGGCCAGAGCCGCACCGTCACGCTCACCCTCCAGGTCGCCGCCGACTCCGGCTGCAACGGCAACATCGGCTTCTACTCCTACTTCTACGCCGAGTTCAGCGACCGCACGAGCCTCAGCGGCGGCCCGGTCTACACGCCCGAGACGCGGGTCCTGTGCGCCTGATCGGCCACGGTTGACCTGAAACAGGTCTGTGATCGGCTTCCCCGCGTGGTCCAGACCTCCGGAAGAAACACCGGCGGGCCCCAGTGGCCCGCCGGTGGCGTGTTCAGGCCCCGGGCCAGCGCTCCAGCCGCTTCGCGCCCCCCTTTCACCACCCCTTCGGCGAGGCGTCGGCGCGTCATGTACCGCCCGGTCATGACCAGTTGGCCACCTGTGCTTTTCCGTCATGTTTCGCAAGATGACCACGAAAGCTACACAGAGACACCACCATGTGACGCGACGGATGCGTCGGCGACCGGCTACTGAGGGGGGCTCGGCGTCGCGCAAGGGGGTGCGTCCGCTCGTCTGCGAGCCGTGCCCACCCCCGCCCGGGGAGGGGACAAAGCCGCATGAAGCGGATGTTATGCACGACCGCGCTGACGGTGGGCGCGCTCATCGCCGCACTCGGCCTGCCCGCCGGAGCGGCGGCCGCCGACAGCGCGCCACGCGTCGATCTACGGGTCCTGGTCGTGAGCGACGGCGGCCCGTCGACGGACGCGATCGCCGCCGAACTCGACGTGGCGGGAACGCCGTACACCGAAATCGACCTCACGCGGACCGACCGTCCCGTGATCGACGCGGACCTGCTCGCGGACACCGTCGACGGGCGGCCCCGGGCCAGGTTCCAGGCGGTCGTCCTGCCCAGCGACAACCCGTTCGCGGCCGGCTCCGCCGAGATGGCGGCCCTGGTCGCCTACGAGCAGACGTACGGCATCCCGCAGGTCGACGCCTACACCTACGCGCGTCCCGAGGCCGGGCTGAAGTACCCGGTCGAGGGCGGCTACTCCGGCAGCCTCGACGGGGCGCGGGCCGAGGTCACCGCGGCCGGGCTCGCCGGCCCCTTCGGCTACCTCGACGGCGCGGTTCCCTTCGAGGATAACTCCCCCACCGTCGGCGAGAGTTACGGCTACCTCTCGACCCCGGTCGCGGGCGCCGACTTCACCCCGTACGTCGAGGCGACGGTCCCCGGGACGACCCGGCGCGGCTCGCTGGTGGGCGAGTACCGGCACGACGGGCGCCGCGAGCTGGTCGTCACCTTCGTCTACAACCAGCACCAGCAGCAGTTCCGGCTGCTGGCCCGCGGGATCGTCCAGTGGATGACGGGCGGCGTGCACCTGGGCGCGTCACGGAACTACTTCGCCGTCCACGTGGACGACGTGTTCGCCGCCGACGACCGCTGGAACACCGAGCTCAACTGCACGCCGGGGGACGTCGACTGTCCCGAGGGGGCGGGCACGCCCGACCCGATCCGGATGACACCCGAGGACGTCACCTACGCCGCCGACTGGCAGGACGACCACGGCTTCACCCTCGACATGGCCTACAACGGCGCCGGGAGCGTCGAGCACCGCGAGGACAACGGCGGCGCCGACCCGCTCGCCGACCGCTTCCTGAACGAGCGGGCCCGCTTCCGCTGGATCAACCACACCTACACCCACGCCTTCCTCGGCTGCGAACAGGACACCACGGTCGTGCCGTGGCGCTGCGCCACCGAGACCGACGGCAGTGTGCGCTGGGTGAGCCGGACCGCCATCGCCGACGAGGTCGCCGCCAACGAAGCCTGGGGCACGAACGCCGGACTGCCGCTGGAGAAGGACGAGTTGGTCACCGGGGAGCACTCGGGTCTGAAGGTGCTGCCGCAGCAGAGCGCGGACAACCCGAACCTGGCGCTCGCCCTGGACGACACCGGCATCGAATGGCTCGCCTCGGACAACTCCCGCGAGCCGGACCAGCGCCAGGTCGGCCCCGCGGTCACCGTGCCCCGCTACCCCATGAACGTCTTCTACAACGCGGGCCGGGCGGCCGAGCAGGTCGACGAGTACAACTGGATCTACACCAGCCGCGCCCAGGGCGGCAGCGGCATCTGCGAGGACAACCCGGCCACCTCCACCTGCCTGACCGAACCGCTGAACACGGCCACCGGCTACGGCGACCACATCGTTCCGCTGGAGACGAAAACGGCCCTCGGCCATGTGCTCTCCGGCGATCCCCGGCCGCACTTCATCCACCAGTCCAACCTCGCCGAGGACCGCATCGCCTACCCGGTCCTCAACGGCGTCCTGGAGGGGTACGCGTCGCTGTTCGCCGCCGACACCCCCGTGGTGAACCCGCGGATGAAGGACATCGGCGTCGAACTCCAACGGCGCGCGGCGTGGCGGACGGCACTGGACGCCGGGCAGGTCACCGCCTACCGCATCGGCGACACGGTGACCGTCGAGGCCCCCGAGGGTGTCCCGGTCACCGCGACCATGCCGGACGGCACCACCCTGGCCGGCGCCGCGTTCGGCGAGGCGTACGCGGGCGAGCGGTCCGGGTGGACCGCCGCCGCGGGCGCGCCGATCTCCCTCGGCCTGCCGTCTTCGGCGGCCGCGGTCAGCGGCGGTACGGCCGACTCGGCGCCGGTCACGAGCCCGGCGCCGGAGACCTTCGTCCCGGAGGGGACGAAAGAACCCTCGGTGAACTGAGCGGCGCACCGACCCACGGTCCCGGCCGCCCCCCTGCGCGGCTGCCGGGACCGGCACCACCACCCACTTCCCGGCCGTGGAGCACATCGATGCACGTTCCCCACGGCGCGCGACGCCTCGACGCGACGCGCGTCACCCTGCTCACCGAAGGCACCTATCCGCACAGCCACGGAGGCGTCAGCGTCTGGTGCGACCAGCTCGTCCGTGGCATGCCCGACCTGGAGTTCGACATCGTCGCCGTCACCGGCACCGGCCACGAACCCGTCGTATGGGAGCTGCCCTCCCACGTGTCGCACGTCTGGTCCGTCCCCATGTGGGGCGCGCCCCCGGAGGGCGACCCGCCCCGAGGACGCGCCCGCCGCCGGCTCACCCACGCCTACGAGCGGTTTCTGACAGCGCTGCTGGACCCCTGCGCCGAGGACGGCTTCGCGCCCGCCCTGTACGTGATGGCGCGGGCCGCGGCGGACGGCACGCTCAGCCCCTTCCTCCGCGGTGACGGGGCGGTCGCCGTGCTGGCGTCCGTGTGGAACCGGCCCGGGCTCGTCGTCCGGGAGGCCCGGCCGTCCCTGCACGACGCGCTCACCGCGACCGGGCTGCTGGAGCACGCCCTGCGGCCGCTGACCGCTCCGGTGCCGAGCGCCGGGGTCACGCACGCGGTGAGCGGCGGCGTCGCCGTGCTGCCCGGCCTCGCCGCGCTGGAACGTTACGGCATCCCCCTGCTCCTCACCGAGCACGGCGTCTACCTGCGCGAACGCTATCTCGGCTACCGCACCGCCCCCTACCGCTGGCCGGTGAAGGCGGTCGTCCTTGGCTTCTTCCGGCTGCTGGCCGAGGAGACCTACCGCAGGGCCGCCCTGATCACCCCGGGCAACCGCTACAACCGGCTGTGGGAGGAACAGGGCGGCGCGGCACCGGAGTCGATCCGTACCGTCTACAACGGCGTGGACCCGGCCGCCTTCCCGCCCGCCGGGCCCGAACCGGAGGGGCTGACCCTCAGCTGGGCGGGCCGGGTCGACCCGATCAAGGACCTGGAGACCCTGATCCGCGCCTTCTCGCTCGTACGGGAGCAACTGCCCGACGTACGCCTGCGGTTGTTCGGCGGGACACCCCGCGGGGGCGAGGCCTACCGGGAGCGCTGCGAGGCGCTGGCCGCCGAACTGGGGCACGCGGACGCCGTCACCTTCGAGGGGCGGGTGGACGACATCAAGGACGCCTACGCCGCGGGCACCGTGGTGATGCTCTCCAGCATCAGCGAGGGCTTCCCCTTCACGCTGATCGAAGCCATGTCCTGCGGCCGGGCGACGGTCTCCACCGACGTGGGCGGGGTACGGGAGGCCGTCGGCGACACGGGGTTGGTGGTGCCGCCGAGGGATCCGGCCGCGATGGCCGCCGCCGCAGTGGAGCTGCTGAGCGATCCGGCGCGGCGGACGGCGATGGGCGAGGCGGCCCGGCTGCGGGTGATCGAGCAGTTCACCCTGCGCCAGACCATCGACACCTTCCGCGCCATATACCACGAACTCCCCGCCATGGAACGGCAGTCGCCCGCGGCGCCGAGAGTGGCCGTGGCCCTGTGAGCGGCCCCATGGCACTCGAGCCCGGCGGCATCGAGCAGGACACGCTCGCGCTGCGCCTCGCCGACGACGCCACCCTCGCCCTGCGGCTGCCGGGCGGCGGTACGCACCGGGCCGAGGTCGACCGCCTCGCCGCCGAGCTGGCCGACCGCATCGGACCGGCCGTCCATCCCTACGAGGTGGCGGCCCTGCTGGAGTCGGAGGGGCTGTCCCCGGCGGTGGTCGAGGAGCGGTACGGGCATCCGACCGTCTTCTCGCTCGCCTCCGCCCTGTACGAGCGGGTTCCCCGGGTCTTCCCCGAGCCGGTGCCCGCGCCGGATCCCTGGCGTCCGGACCATGTGCGCTGTCTGCTGCGCGGGGCGCTGTTCGCGCTCCCCGGGCTCGCCTATCTGCTCACCGCGCCGCTGTGGCACGCCGAGCGGCATGTCGCCGCGCTGATCGTCGCCGGACTCGTCTCCTGGGCGTGGGGCCAGGCCTTGGGCCACCGGGCCCATCTGCGCCTGGCGGCGGGCCGTCGCGAGGCGGGCCGCACGCTGCTCCTCGGCGCTCCCCTGGCCGCCGCCCTGGCGACGGGCTGCGCCGCGGTGCCCGCCCAGGGCGGCCCGGTGACCCTGGTGGCAGCCGCGCAGTCCGTCTATCTCGCCGCCGCGGGCGTACTGCTGGTGCTCGGCGCCGAACGGCTGCTGCTGGCCGCGCTCACTCCCCTGGTGGCCGGGGCCGCGGTACTGCCCTGGTGGGAGCCGGGCACGGCGCTACGGGCCACGCTGCCCCTGCTGGCCCTGCTCGCCACCCTCGCCGTCACGGCCCACACCCTGCGCACGGCCCTGGCCGCACCCCCCGGACCCGCCGCTCCCCCGCCCGCGGCGCACCGGTCGCTGCCGTACGGCCTGTTCGGGCTCGCGGCCGGGATCCTGGTACTGATGGAGGGCCGGGAGCATCCGTACGCGGTGATCGCGCTGACCGTGTCCATGGGTCCCGCCGAGTGGTTGCTGTACCGCTACCGGGGCCTGTCCGTCGGCGCGCTGCGCGCCGCCCCCACGCCCACCGCGTTCCTGTGGCGCTCGGCCGGAGTCCTCGGCCTGTGCCTGCTGGCCTACCTCCTGCCCCTGCTGCCCGCCGCGCTGCTCACGGGCGGCGACCCCGGCGCGTTGCTGCCGCTCGCGGCCACCTTGTGGACCGCGCTGCTGCTCCAGGCGTTCGGCATCGCCTGGCCGCCTGCGGCGATCTGCCTGACCGCCGCGGCCGGCGCCGCCGCCTCGCCCGACCACCTCTTCCTGCCTTACGGGGCGGCCGCCCTGTGTCTCACGGTCTGCGTGCTGTGGACCCTCGGCCGCCCCGCGCTCCATGTCTGATCCCAGGCTCGACCATCCGGAAGGACACCAGAGTTGACCTCCGCACCGCTCGCCGCCGTCACCGGAGCCGAAGGTTTCATCGGCTCGCACCTCACCCAGGCGCTCGTCGCCTCCGGGCACCGGGTCAGGGCGATGGCCCAGTACAACTCCTTCTCCTCCTACGGCTGGCTGGAGACCCTGTCGCCGGACGTCCTGGAGCACGTCGAGATCGTCCTCGGCGACGTCCGCGACCCCGGCTCGGTCCGGGGCCTGATGGAAGGCGCCGAGTCCGTCTACCACCTGGCCGCGCTCATCGCGATCCCGTACTCCTACCAGGCGCCGCACAGTTACGTGGACACGAACGTGACCGGCACCCTCAACGTCCTCGAGGCCGCCCGCTCCCTGGGCACCCCACGGCTGGTGCACACCTCCACCAGCGAGACCTACGGCACCGCGCGGACCGTGCCGATCACCGAGGACCACCCGATCAACACCCAGTCGCCGTACGCCGCTTCGAAGGCGGGCGGCGACCGGCTGGCCGACAGCTACCACGCGAGCTTCGCCACCCCCGTGGTGACGCTGCGGCCGTTCAACACCTTCGGACCGCGCCAGTCCATGCGCGCCGTGATCCCCACGGTGATCGGGCAGGTGGCCGCCGGGGAACGGACGATCACGCTCGGCGATCTGCGGCCCACCCGGGACTTCACCTACGTCAAGGACACCGCGCAGGCCTTCCTCGCCGTCGGCACCGCGCCCGCCGAGCAGGTGGTGGGCCGCACCTTCAACGCCGGTACCGGCGGCGAGATCTCGGTCGGCGACCTGGTCGCGCTGATCGGCAAGGTCATGGACACCGCCCTCGACGTCCGCGAGGACCCCGAGCGGCTGCGGCCCGCCGCCTCCGAGGTGATGCGGCTGGTCGCGGACGCCTCCCGGCTCACCGCGGCCACCGGCTGGCAGCCCGCCCACACGCTGGAGGAAGGCCTCGCCCACACCGTCGAGTTCTTCCGCGACCCGGCCAACCTGGCCCGCTACAAGACCGGCATCTACAACATCTGACCCCCTCGGCACGTCACTAAGGAGCACCCCATGCACGCAGTGATCCTGGCGGGAGGCAAGGGCGTCCGGCTGCGGCCCTACACCACGGCCCTGCCCAAGCCGCTCGTCCCCATCGGCGACCAGCACGCCATCCTGGAGATCGTGCTGCGCCAGCTCTCGGCGGCCGGTTTCACCCACTGCACCCTCGCCATAGGCCATCTCGGCGAGATCATCCGCGCCTACGTCGGCGACGGCTCCCAGTGGGGTCTGCACGTCACCTACGCCACCGAGGACAGCCCCCTCGGCACCATCGGCCCGCTGCTGTCGCTGCGCGACCGACTGCCGGAGAACTTCCTGGTGATGAACGGCGACATCCTCACCGATCTGGACTACGCCGACGTGCTGCGCCGACACCAGGAGTCCGGAGCGCCGCTGACCATCGCCACGTACGTCCGCAAGGTGCGCATCGACTTCGGGGTGCTGACCACCGACGCCAGCAAGGTGGTCGCGTTCACCGAGAAGCCGAGCATGGACTACCGCGTCTCCATGGGCGTCTACGGCCTCTCCCGCGACACCCTCGACACCTACACCCCCGGCCTGCCGCTCGGCTTCGACGAACTCGTCCTCGACCTGCTCGCCGCCCAAAGCCCGCCGCACGCCTACGAGTTCGACGGGTACTGGCTGGACATCGGCCGCCCGGACGACTACGACCGGGCCAACGCGGAGTTCACCAGCCGCAAGTCGCTTCTGCTCAAGGGAGCCTGAGCACCGTATGCGCCTTCTCGTCCTGGGCTTCACCGGCTATCTGGGCGGACACGTCGTCGAGCGACTGCGGGCCCTGCCGGGCACGCGGGTGCTCGGCGGCGGTCGCTCGCCGGACGCCGACCATCACATCGACCTCGCCACGGCCGACCCCGAGCGGCTGGCGAAGACCCTCGCGTCGGCGGCCCCCGACGCCGTCGTCAACTGCGCGGGCGCCACCGCCGGTGACGCCGTCACTCTCGCCGAGGTCAACGCCCGCGGCCCCGCCGTCCTGTGCGCGGCCCTGCGGGAGGCGGCCCCGGCGGCCCGTCTGATCCATCTGGGCTCGGCCGCCGAGTACGGCCCCGGCACCCCCGACGTCCCGGTCACCGAGTCGGCGCCGACCAGTCCGGTCGGCCCTTACGGCGCGACCAAGCTCGCGGGCACGGTCGCGGTGACCGCCTCGGGGCTGGACGCGGTGGTGCTGCGCGTGGGCAACCCGGTGGGGCCGGGGGCCCCGGCGACCGGACTGCCCGGCCGGGTCGCCGCCCTGCTGCGCGAGGCGGGCGAGGACCCGGAGGCGGTCCTGCGGCTGGGGGACCTGTCGGCCTACCGCGACTTCGTCGACGTACGCGATCTGGCGCGGGCCGTGGAAATGGCGGTGGCGTCTGCCCGCCCCCTGCCGCGGGTCCTGAACATCGGCGGCGGAGCCGCGGTGCGCGTGCGCGACGTCGTGGACCGATTGGCCAAGGCGGCGGGATTCCGTGGCCGCATCGAGGAGGCCGCGGCCGGCTCGGCCCGTTCGGCGCGGGTGTCGTGGCAGTGCTCGGACATCGCGGCCGCGCACGACGCGCTCGGCTGGCGGCCGGTCCACACCCTCGAGGACTCACTGGGCGCGCTGTGGGACGGCGGCTGAGCACCGTGAGCCTGCTGATTCCGCTGTATGTCCATCCCGCCGAGGATCCCGGCGCCTGGCACCGGCTGATCTCGGGCGCCGCCCGCACCTACGGGGTGATCCTCAACCCGGCGAGCGGACCCGGCCGGGAAGCCGACCCGGCGTTCACCGCGGCGGCCGGGGCGCTGCGCACGGCCGGGGCGCGGCTGCTCGGGTACGCGGACACGGCGTACGGGCGCCGGGATCCGGCGGAGGTCGTCGAGGACGTGCGCCGGCACCAGGAGTGGTACGCGGCCGACGGGTGCTTCCTGGACCGGGTACCGGCGGACCGGGCCGGGCTCGCCGGGTGCCGGAAGCTGGTCCGCTCCCTGCGCCGGACCGGCGCCGGCACCGTGGTGCTCAATCCGGGCGTCCACCCGGCGCCCGGCTACACCCGGCTCGCCGATCTGACGGTCACCTTCGAGGGCCACTGGTCGACGTACGTCTCGGCCTTCAGCCGCCCGGCCTGGACCGCGCGGCACCCGGCCGAACGGTTCTGCCATCTGGTGTACGGGGTGCCGGAGGCGCTCGTCCCCCTGGCCGTGCGGACCGCGCGCGACCGGGGCGCCGCGGTCTCGGGGCCGGTCACGGGGGAACAGCCCAATCCCTGGGCGGGACTGACGCCCGCGCTGACAGGGGTCGAGTGATGCGAAGGCTGTTCACGGCGCTCCTCGCGCTGGGGCTGCTCACCGGCTGCTCCGGCACGGACGGCGCCGCACCGGGCGGCGACGGCACGAAGGTCCCGCCCGCCGCGTCCGCGGGCCCCACCGCCTCCGCGAGCCCCACCGTCTCCGAGGGCCCGTCGCCGTCCGCCACCACCCCGAGCCCGACCGCCTCCGCGAGCCCGACCGCCTCCGCCGGCTCCACCGCCTCCGCCCGCTGGAAGCCGCGGCCCGGTCTCGCCTGGCAGTGGCAGCTCGACGGCCGCGTCGAACCGTCGGTGGACGTGCCGGTCTACGACATCGACGGCTTCGAGAACTCCAGGGCGGACGTGGCCCGGTTGCACCGCGACGGACGCAGGGTGATCTGCTACGTCAACGTCGGCGCCTGGGAGGACTTCCGCCCCGACAAGGATGCCTTCCCCGCCTCGGTCCTGGGCCGGCCCAACGGCTGGCAGGGCGAGCGCTGGCTGGACATCCGCCGGCTGTCCGTCCTCCGGCCGATCATGGAACGCCGCTTCGACATGTGCCGCGACAAGGGCTTCGACGCCGTCGAGCCCGACCTGATGGAGGGGTACGGCAACGACACCGGCTTCCCGCTCACCGCGCGCCACCAGCTCCGCTACAACCGCATGATCGCCGACATCGCCCATCGACGAGGCCTGTCCGTGGGGCTCAAGAACGACCTGCCCCAGATCCCGGAGCTGGTGCGCCACTTCGACTTCGCCGTCAACGAGGAGTGCGCGCAGTACGACGAGTGCGAGGAGCTGAGGCCGTTCATCGCGGCGGGCAAGGCCGTCTTCCACGTGGAGTACGCCGTACCGCCGGACGCCTTCTGCGCCGACTCCCGGCGCCTGAAGCTGTCGTCGATGCGGAAGAAGCCGGAGCTGGGGGTGTGGCGGGCGCCGTGTTGACCTGGGGGGGTCGTCCGTAGGGTGAGGGCATGCGGATAGACGTGGTGCAGTTGCTGGTCTCCCCCGAGCACCGGCTGGCCGGGCGGCCCGCCGACGGGCTGCCGGCAGAGCGGGAGGGGGAGCTCGTGGAGCGGGCCGAGGTGCGCGCGGGGCTCGGTCTGGTCGGAGACCGGTACTTCGGGCAACGGGCGCACCGGGATGCGTCGGTGACGCTGATGAGCGCCGAGAACCTGCCGGACCCTTCGGCCGATCTGCGCAGCACTCGCCGCAATGTCCTGCTGCGGGGCGTCGACGTCGACTCCCTCGTCGGCTCGGTCGTCAGCCTGGACTGCGGTGAGGGGCCGGTGACCTTCGCGGTGAACCGCCCGGCCCGGCCCTGCGCCTGGATGGACGCGACCATCGGGCCAGGTGCCCAGCGCGCGCTGCGCGGGAAGGGCGGTGTGCGATGCACCCCGCTGTCGGACGGGGTGCTCGCCGTCGGACCGGCGACGTTTCAGGTGCGGTGACGCGGGTCGACAGAACGCGGCGCAGGAACCCGGCACCGGCGCCGCGCTCCCAGGTGGGCGGGCCGTTCCGGGTTGCGGAGACCTTCTGCGCGGGACGACGAGTCAGGAAGGGGATTCGGCGCCCGTGTAGAAGGCGATGGTCGCCGCCGTGGTGGACGCGACGACGTCCGGGTCCGCGCCCGAGGCGGTGTACGCCGCGCCCCACAGCTCGCCCGACCGGGTGTGGGCCGCCTTGCCCTCGTCGGACAGCGCCCACTCCTGCGCCTTCTCGGGGCTGCTGAATCCGCCGCCCGAGAGATGCATGCCGAGTCCGAGGAGGACCATGTCCCAGCCGACGCCGGTGGCCCCGGGCCCGTACTGGCCCCAGAACTCCTCCGGGACGACCGCCACATGCTCCAGTTCGAGGACCGTGCGCTCCTCGCCGTCCGGGGTGAGGCGCAGGACGACCTCACTGAAGCCGGGGTCGGGGCCGAACAGCCAGCTCACGCGCAGCAGGTTCGGCTCGTCGCACTGGAGGATCTCCCCTCCGGCCTGCCCCTGCAGCTGGTAGCGGCCGCCGACCTTGAACTCCCCGCTCACCGGCAGGAACCAGCGGGCGATGCGCTCCGGGGAGGTCACCGCGTCCCACACGTCGGCGACGTCGGCGTCGTAGGACCGGCGCAGCAGTACGGTCCGGGCGTCTCCCGCCTCCACCCGCCTACTGCCGACCTCGCGGTGCAGCCGGTTGATCTCGTCGACGATGTCAGTCATCCCTGCTCCCTTCATTGAGTCTGCGCGCGCGTTTGCCGCGCGCCAGTTCCGTCCCGAGCGCGTCGAGCCGCTGTTCCCAGAAGCCCCGGAACCGTTCCAGCCAGTCGTCGACCTGGCGCAGCGGGGCGGCGTCGACGGCGTACAGCCGCCGGGTGCCCTCCGCGCGCACGGACGCGAAGCCGTTCTCCCGCAGCACTCTCAGGTGCTGGGACACGGCCGGCTGCGAGATCCCGAACTCCTCCTGGATGGCGGCGCTGATCTCGCCCGATGCCTGCTCGCCCGTGGCGAGCAGCTCCAATATCCGGCGCCTGACCGGATCCCCCAGAACATCGAAGGCGTGCACACGACCGACTATGCCAGCTGGGACTTATATAAGGCAACTCTTAAATAGAACGCCGCGGCGACGTGGCCCTCGACGTCAGCGGCGGCCCACGATGCCCACGACCGGCGCCGACCGGATCACCTCGGGGGTGAATCCGGCCGCCTCGAAACCGGCCGACACCTTCGCGGCGACCTCCTCCTCGCGCCTGCCGGGAGGTGCGTAGAACGCGTAGAGGGCACCGCCGGGAGCCAGCAGCGAGAGCGCGAGGGCCAGTTCGGCGCGGGCCGGGCCCGTCCAGAAGAGGTTGACGTTGATGGCGAAGATCTTGTCGAAGCGCCGGCCGGAGAGGCCGGCGGCCGACAGCTCAGGTCGGGTGAAGGAGGCCTGGGCGCATTCGGCCCGTCCGGCCTCGATCGCGCCGGTATTGCGTCCGACGGCCCGTTCCACGGCCTTCGCCGAGCGGTCGACGGCCACGATCGTGCCCGTTCCCAGCAGCGGGCAGACCAGCTGGACGGCGACTCCGCCGCCGCAGCCGATCTCCAGGAGGCGGTCGGCCGGGCGCACGTCGAGCATGGCCACCGCCTGAGCGATGCGTGCGGGGACCGCCATGGGCCTGCCTTTCAGACGGGCGTCGGCGCCGTCACGAAGGAGTCGATCGCCGTGGTGAGTTCCCTCGGCCGCTCCACGGGGAGTTCATGGCCTGCGTCGATGATGCGCACCACGGCGTCGGGGTACGCCTTCGCCATCCGCAGCATCTGGGTGACCGGCAGCTGGATGTCGTGGTAGCCGTGCACGATCAGGGTGGGGGTGCGGATCTCGCCCAGACGATCGAGGACGTCGAACGCGCGCATGGCGCCGTACAGCGTCATCACGACCTCGCGCGGGGTGCCCGCGGAGGCGCGGATGTACTCGCGGACCTGCTCCTTGGGGTGGCCGGGGGCGAACGCGCGCTGGATGTTCGCGGCCACGAAGAGCTTGTAAGGCGCCAGCGTCGAGGCGGCCATCAGCAGGCCACGGGCGCGGCTGTACGTCATCCGGCCGATGGAGTTCACCAGCACCAGCCGCTCGACGCGGTCGGGGTGGGCGAGGGTGACGGTCTGGGCGATCATGCCGCCCATGGAGTGGCCGACCAGGACGCACCGGTCGATCTCCAGGTGGTCCAGGAGCGCGAGGACGTCCGCGGCCAGCTCCTCGATCGTGCGGACGCCCGCCCCGCCACTCTCGCCGTGTCCGCGCAGGTCGAGCCGGACCACCCGGCGCCGCTCGGCGAAGTGGGACATCTGGTGGTCCCAGCGGTGCCGGTTCGCCGTCCAGCCGTGGATGAACACCAGCGGTGCCTCGGCGCTGTCGCGGGGGCCCTGGTCGTCGTACGTCAGCGCTGCGCCCTCGACTTCGAGTTGCGGCATGGAGGCCTCCTGCGTGCAGTCCGGTTACTGGCCGGTACGGTAACCGGTCACCGGCCCCGGCGTCACTGGTCCGCGGCCCTCAACGTCGCTGGGTGTTGAGCCTGGCCGCCTGCCGGGTCAGGTGGTCGACCTCGGCGAGGTTGGACGCCTTGTGGGCCGCCTCGGCGTACAGCCGTGCCGCCGTCGCCAGGTCGCCGTCGCGTTCGTGGAGGTAGGCGGCCACCGCGGTGTAGCGAGGCAGGGAGTCGTCCAGGGCCGCGAGTTCGGCCAGTCCGGCGCGCGGGCCGTCGGCCTCGCCCACGGCCACGGCTCGGTTGAGGCGGACGACCGGGCTGTCGGTCAGCCGGGCCAGCTCGTCGTACCACTCCACGATCTGCACCCAGTCGGTCTCCTCGGCCCTGGGCGCGTCGGCGTGCAGGGCGGCGATCGCCGCCTGGGCCTGGAACTCGCCCAGCCGGTCGCGGGCGAGAGCCGCCTGGAGGATCTCGACTCCCTCCGCGATCAGCTGGGTGTCCCAGCGGCCGCGGTCCTGCTCGGCGAGCGGGACCAGGCTGCCGTCGGGCGCGGTGCGGGCGGCGCGGCGCGCGTGGTGGAGCAGCATCAGGGCGAGCAGCCCGGACACCTCGGGGTGGACGATGGCGGCCGCGAGCTGCCGGGTGAGCCGGATGGCCTCGGCGGCGAGGTCGACGTGGCCGGAGTAGCCCTCGTTGAAGACCAGGTAGAGCACGCGCAGCACGGTGGCGACGTCGCCGGGCCGGTCGAACCGGACGCCGGAGACGGTGCGCTTGGCCCGGCTGATGCGCTGCGCCATGGTCGCCTCGGGGACCAGGTAGGCCTGGGCGATCTGGCGGGTGGTCAGGCCACCGACGGCGCGCAGGGTGAGCGCGACCGCGGAGGACGGGGTCAGCGAGGGATGGGCGCACAGGAAGTACAGCTGGAGGGTGTCGTCGGCCGCGGGCGCGGGACCGGGCGCGGGTTCCTCGTCGAAGCGGTCCTCACGGCGGCGGCGGGCGGTGTCGGCCCGGGTCGCGTCGAGGAACTTGCGCCAGGCGACGGTGACCAGCCAGCCCTTCGGGTCCCGGGGCGGGTCGTCGGGCCAGACGCGGACCGCCTCCACCAGCGCCTCCTGCACGGCGTCCTCGGCCGCCGCGAAGTCTGCTCCGCGGCGGACGAGGATCGTGAGCACGCTCGGGGTGAGGCTCCTGAGGAGGGCCTCATCCATGGCAGTCCGCGGTGGTGGGCGGCGCGGCGAGGAAGGGGCGCAGCTCGAGCCACTCGTGGATCGGCTTGCCGCCCGCGCCGGGGGCGGCGGACAGTTCGCCCGCCAGCTCGACGGCGCGGTCGTAGCTGTCGACGTCGATCACCATCCAGCCGGCGATGAGGTCCTTGGTCTCGGCGAACGGGCCGTCGGTGACCGGGGGGCGCCCCTCGCCGTCGTAGCGGACCCAGGTTCCCTCGGGGGCGAGGGCCTGGCCGTCGACGAACTCACCCGTCTTCTCCAGGCGCTGCGCGAAGTCCCGCATGTACTGGACGTGCGCCGAGATCTCCTCGGGCGTCCACCGCTCCATGGGGATGTCGTTGGCGGGGGCCGGGGCGCCGCGGTAGTGCTTCAGCAGCAAGTACTTGGCCATGGTGTGTCTCCTGGGTGCTGGTGCGACCCATTGTGGTCGCGTTCACCCCGGGGACGGAGCGGATCACGGGTTCTCGACATCGCCGGGGGAGATTTTTTCCGGGAATCCCGGCGGGGCACGGACACGGGCCCGGACACCGCGTGCCGCGCGATGTCCGGGCAGGTCCGCGGGGCGGGTGTGGTCAGCCGCCGCTGAGGCGGCTGCGCAGCAGTTCCTTTCCCAGTTCCGCGCCCTTGCGGCTGTCCGCCTGGGCCTTGCGGAACAGGTCAGCGACCTCGCTGTCCTTCTCGCGCTCCGCGTCCTGGATGTACGTCTCCAGGCGCAGCGCGTTGTTGAGGCACGCTTCGACGTACCAGATCAGGTTGTAGTCCTTGTCCGCCGTACCGGTCACGCCGCCGGCCTCGGCACTGCTGGCCATTCGGGCCTCCTTCCTCGGTCGGGCCGGATCTCCCGGCCCACTCTTTGGATGCGGGCCGAGTACCCGGCGTGGTGGTGGCCAGTCAGCACCGATCCAGCCATGTCCCGCCGGGACTCGTGTCCCATTGGGACATGATGGGTGTACCGTGAAAGCATGAAGGCAACGGAGCCCCCCGAGGACCGCAGGCAGCGCAAGGCCAGACAGACCCGCGACGCGCTGGCCACGGCCGCCTTGGACCTGATCCTGGAGCGCGGCCTGGCCGGGACGACGGTGGAGGAGATCGCCGAGCGCGCGGACGTCACGCGCCGCACCTTCAGCCGCCATTTCACCGGCAAGGAGGACGCGGCCCTGGACTTCGTCCGGGGTGACGGCGACCGGATCAACGCCCTGCTGCGCACCCGCCCGGCCGCCGAACCGCCCCTGCTGGCCTACCGGCTCGCGGTGCGCGCCTGGCTCGCCGACCAGCAGAACCCTGCCTGGCATCTGCGCCCGCGGATGCGTGAGCTGCTGGCCCTGGTGGACCGCGAGCCCGCTCTGTTCGCCGCCTACGAACGCATCCGGGTCGACGCCCAGGAGGAGTCGATCCGGATCATCGCCGACCGGCTCGGCACCGACGACGTCCGGGACGTGCGCCCGGCCGTCGTGGTCGACGCCGCCGCCGGCGTTCTCACCGCCGCCCTGCGCAACTGGGCGCGGCGCGGCGACGACCCGGAATCGGGAGCCGCGGACCTCGCCGCCCTGGTGGAGCAGGCCTACGACGCCCTCACCTCGCAGGCCGCCGCCGCGGTCTCGCACAGCACCACCGAAAGGCCCACAGCATCATGAGCACTCCCCGCCTCACCGACTCCTCCACCGAATTCGCCGGACAGACCGCCCTGGTCACCGGCGCCGCCTCCGGTATCGGCCTGGCCACCGCCCGCCGACTCGGGGCCGGCGGCGCGCGGGTCGTCATCGCCGACTTCGACATCGAGGGCGCCGAGAAGGCCGCCGCCGAACTGGCCGCCGAAGGGATCACGGCCGCGGCCGTGGAACTGGACGTCACGCGCCCGGAGTCCGTCGAGGCGGCCGTGCGGTTCGCCGTGGACACCTTCGGCGGCCTGGACCTGGCCGTGAACAACGCCGGGATCGGCGGCCCGAGCGCCCCGACGGGCGAGTACGACATCGCCGCCTACGACCGCGTGGTGCGCACCAACCTCGACGGCGTCTTCTACTCGCTGCGCCACGAGCTGCCCGCCATCGAGGCCGGCGGCAGGGGCGGCGCGATCGTCAACGTCGCCTCGATCCTCGGCTCGGTCGCCTTCGCCGGCTCCCCCGCGTACGTCGCCGCCAAGCACGGCGTGGTCGGCCTGACCAAGTCCACCGCCGCCGAGTACGCCGCCAAGGGCATCCGCGTCAACGCCGTGGGCCCCGGCTTCATCGACACCCCGCTGCTGAAGACCATGGACCAGGACGCCTACGCCGGCCTCGTCGCCCTGCACCCCGCCGGCCGCCTCGGCCGCCCCGAGGAGGTCGCCGAGCTGATCGCCTTCCTGCTGTCGGCGCGCGCCTCCTTCGTCCACGGCAGCTACCACCTCGTGGACGGCGCCTACACCGCCGTCTGACCACCCCCCGCACGAACCCATCGGACGAAGGAGTCCGGCCTTGAAGGCACTGCAGTACCGCACCATCGGCGCCCCGCCCGAGGTGGTGACCGTCCCCGATCCCGAACCCGGCCCCGGCCAGGTCCTGTTGAAGGTCACCGCCGCCGGTGTGTGCCACTCCGACATCGCCGTGATGAGCTGGCCCGCCGAGAACTTCCCGTACGCGCTTCCGCTCACCCTCGGCCACGAAGGCGTCGGCACCGTCGCCGCGGTGGGCGCCGGGGTGACCGGCGTGCGCGAGGGCGAGTCGGTGGCGGTGTACGGGCCCTGGGGCTGCGGCACCTGCGCCAAGTGCGTTGAGGGCAAGGAGAACTACTGCCTGCGCGCACAGGAGCTGGGCATCCTCCCGCCCGGACTCGGTGCGCCGGGGTCGATGGCCGAGTACCTGCTCGTCGACGATCCGCGGCATCTGGTGCCCCTGGACGGTCTCGATCCGGTGGCGGCGGTCCCGCTCACCGACGCGGGCCTGACGCCCTATCACGCGATCAAGCGGTCGCTGCCCAAACTGGTGCCGGGGTCGACCGCGGTCGTCATCGGCACCGGCGGGCTCGGCCATGTGGCGATCCAGCTGCTGCGCGCGCTCACTCCGGCCCGCGTGATCGCCCTGGACGTCAGCGCGGACAAGCTGCGCCTCGCGCGGGAGGTCGGCGCCCATGAGGCGGTGCTCTCCGACGAACGGGCGGCGGCTGCGGTGCGGGAGCTGACCGGCGGGGTCGGCGCCGAGGCGGTGTTCGACTTCGTCGGAGCGCAGCCGACGGTCACCACCGCGGGCGCCGTCGCGGCCGTCGAGGGCGACGTCACCATCGTCGGCATCGGCGGCGAGGCGCTGCCGGTCGGGTTCGGGCAGCTGCCGTTCGAGGTGTCGGTGAGCGCGCCGTACTGGGGCAGCCGCGGCGAGCTGGTGGAGGTGCTGGCGCTGGCCCGATCCGGGGCGGTGTCGGTGCACACCCAGACGTTCTCGCTGGACGAGGCCCCGCTCGCCTACGAGCGACTGCACGCGGGGAAGATCAGCGGGCGTGCGGTGATCCTCCCGAACGGCTGACTTCCGGTCAACTCACCTTGACCGTACGGAAATTCAGACAGTTGACGCAGAAGTGAACAGAGAGCGGGCAGATTCGGAGCGAAGTACCCCCGGACCGTGCGAGCACGGTCGATGACGGTGTGTACTGTGCTGCGAGCGCCTCGTGAGGGGATCTCGCACTCACCCCTGCCCACTTCTCTGGATACCGATTCGATGATCGAATTACCGGACCTGGCCGTCGGCGGCCTCGCCGCCGGCACACTGTCCGCGCTCGCCCTCGGCGGCGGGCTGCTCCGGTCGCGACGGCAACGGGCCGCGCAGCGAGACGAGATCGCCGCGCTGCGCGCCCATCTCGACGGCGTGGTGCAGACGTTCGCCGCCGAGGTCGAGCATCTGGCCGCCAAGCGCGTCCCCGCCGCCGCCCGCCGCCTCGCACACCCGCATGTCGCGGTGCCCGGCCCGCTCCAGCTCCGGGCCGCCGGATCCTCGCTCGGCGTCGCGATGGAGAACGTCCTCGACCAGCTGCGCGTCGAACTCACCGCGCAGCACCTGCGGGTCGACGCCGCCGCCCAAGCCGGGATGCGCGGCGCCACCCGGGAGATCCAGGCCGCGCTCTACCGGCTCCAGGACGCCCTGCGTGGCCTCCAGCAGCGCTACGACGACCCCGAGTTGACGCAGACCCTGTTCGAACTCGACCACGAGAACGAGCAGTCGCTGCGGCGCGCCCAGGTCGCCGCGGTGGTGTGCGGGGCCTGGGTGGGTCTCGCCCGTGAGGAGTCCCACCTCGTCGACGCGGTGACCGGCGGCCAGGCCCGGCTCGCCGGGTATCACCGGGTCCGGGTGCACAACCACTGCCGGCCGGGTACCGCCCTGGTCTCGCACGCCGTCGAGCCGGTCGCGATCATCGTCGCCGAGCTGCTGGACAACGCGCTGCGGCACTCCGCCCCCGACATGGACGTCGTGGTCAACCTCGAGCACGTCCACCACGGCGTCTGCGTCACCGTCGACGACGCGGGCCTCGGTATGACGCAGGACGAACGCGAGCGCGCCCAGCGGATGGTGGCCGGTTCCGAGCCGATCCTCCTCACCGACCTCGGCGACCCGCCGCGTATGGGACTCGCCGCGATCGGGCAGCTGACCCGGCAGTTCGACCTGACCGTGGACCTGTCCTCGCCCTCGCCCTACGGCGGTGTCCGGGCGGTCCTGCGCGTCGACAGCCATCTGCTGACCCGGATCGACCCCGCGGAGCAGCCGCCGGCCGCCAGCGCCCCGCGCCCGACCCGCCGGGCGACCACCGAGGACCCGCCCGCCCGGGCGGCCGGCACCGGGCACGACTACGTCCCCGAGCCGGACGACGCCGCGCCCGCCTCCGGGCACGCCGACGGGCTGCCGCAGCGCCGGCGCCGTACCCGCGCGGCCGCCGCCGACCCGGCAGTACCCGAACAGCGTCCGCCCGCACGGCGTCCGGAGGAGGCCGCCGCCGCGCTCGGCGCGCTCCAGGCCGCCACCGCCGCGGCCCGTGCCACCGCCGGTGAGAACACCGACGACGAAGACCACGAAGGGGGAACGGCCCGATGACCGGCCGCGAAGCAGGAGACACGGCGTGGGTTCTGGAACCGATCCTGCAGGTGCCGCACGTGGTGGCCGCCGTGCTGCTCACCCGGGACGGGCTCGTCACCGGCTACACCGACGCACTCACCCAGCCCTCGGCGGAGCGGGTGGCCGCGATCACCAGCACCGTGCAGGGGGCCTGCCGTACCGCCGCGGCCGCCTTCGCGGACCGGGAGCGGGCCGAGGTGCGGCAGGTCGTCATCGAGTCGGACCACGGGTACGTGCTGATCGTGCCGACGGACCACGGCACCTGTGTGGCGGCCTACGGCGACGGCGAGGTGCGTCTCGAGCTGCTCGCGCACCGGGTGCACTCGCAGGTGGCCCGGCTCGGTGAGAAGGCGATGGCCGCCGCGCCCCGAGGAGGCGACTCAGGCGCGCCGGCATGACCGCACGCCCGGGCGGCCGTCCCCTGGTCCCGGCGTATCTGTCGACCGGCGGCGTGGCCCGGCCCAGCCGCCCCCACCTGGAGCGGCTCTCGGTGCTCTCCGCCAGCGACGAGCCCGCCCCGGCGGGACTGCCCGCCGCGGAACTCGCCCTGCTGGACGCCCTGGACGGCGGTTCCCTGACGGTGGTGGAGGCGGCGGCGCACCTGCGGCTGCCGGTCTCCGCCGTACGGGTCCTGGCCGGCGCCCTGCTCGACCGGCAACTGGTCCTCGCCCGCGCCCCCATCCCGCCCGCCGAACGCTTCGACCCCGACCTGCTGAAGAGAGTGGCCGATGGCCTTCGCGCCCTCAAGCACGACTAGCACGACCAGCACGACCAGCGGCATCCACCTGCCCGACAGCGCCCGCGACCTGGTGAAGATCCTGGTCGCGGGTCCGTTCGGGGTGGGCAAGACCACGCTGATCGACTCCGTGTCCGAGATCCGGCCGCTGCACACCGAGGAGCGGCTCAGCGAGGCGTCCGCCCCGGTGGACGACCTGGCCGGGGTGCGGGACAAGGCGACGACCACGGTCGCCATCGACTTCGGGCGGATCAGCCTGAACGACGGAATCGTGCTCTACCTGTTCGGCACGCCCGGCCAGGAGCGGTTCCGCTCGCTGTGGGACGACATCGCCTACGGGGCGCTCGGCGCGCTGGTCCTGGTCGACAGCCGCCGCATCGACGCCTCCTTCGACGTGCTCGGCCTGGTGGAGGAGAGCGGACTGCCGTACGCCGTCGCCTTCAACGCCTTCCCCGACGCACCGAGCCACTACAGCGAGGAGCAGTTGCGCGCCGCGCTGGACCTGGAGCCGGGCACGCCGATGGTGACCTGCGACGCGCGGGACGCGAACTCCTCGATCGACGCACTGCTCGCCTTGGTCCAGCACCTGATCGACCGCCACCCCCCGGAGACCCGGTGACCACCTACCCCGCAGCCCAGCAGACCTTCTCCCGCTCCGCGCCCGTACGGCTGTGGGAGGACGGCTTCGCGCTGGACCCCTACCGCTACTACGCCGATCTGCGCGCCCAAGGCCCGGTCGGCTGGGCCGAGTTGGCACCGGGCGTGCCCGCCTACGTCGTCACCGACCGGCGGGCGGCGCTGGACCTGCTGCGCGACACCGAGACCTTCTCGCACGATCCGCGGCCCTGGGAGGCGACGGTCGCCGACGACTCGCCGGTGCTCGGCATGATGCGCTGGCGGCCCAACACCCTGTTCGCCGACGGCGCCGCGCACGTCCGCTACCGGACCACCCTGATCGACACCTTCGACCGGGTCGAGCCGCACGATCTGCGCGCCCGCGTGCACCGCGCGGTGCGGCTGCTCGTGGGGCGGATCGGACCGCGCGGACAGGCCGACCTGGTGGGCGGGTTCGCCCGGCCGCTGATGGCGCTCGTCTTCAACGACCTGTTCGGACTGCCCGACAGCGCGAGCGACCGCCTCAACACGGCACTGGGCAAGATGATGGAGGGCGGCGCCGAAGCGGCCGAGGGCGAGGCGGAGTTCGGCGGCTACGTGCTGGAGCTGATCGCGGCCAAGGCCGAGCGGCGCGGCGAGGACCTGCCGAGCTGGCTGCTGGACCATCCGGCCGGGCTCACCCCGGAGGAGGTCACCTGGCAGGTGTTCCTCACCCTCGGCGCGGGACACGAACCGACCGCGAACCTGGTCTCCAACGCCCTGTCCCGCATCCTCGGCAACCCCTCCTACTACTCCACGCTCACCAGCGGGGCCCGCCCGGTGATGGACGCCGTGGTCGAGGTGCTGCACCACGAGACACCACTCGCGAACTACGGCATCCACTACGCGCGCCGGCCGGTGACCTTCCACGGCGCGTGGATCAGGGCCGCGGTCCCGGTCGTCATCTCCTACGGCGCCCTCGCGCACGCCGCCGAACAGGACGACGACGGCCGCCGCCGCCCCGGGGACGCCTCGCATCTGTCCTGGTCGGCGGGCCCGCACGCGTGCCCGGTCAAGCAGCACACCCTGCTCATCGCGACCGAGGCGATCGAGCGGCTCACCCAGTGGCTGCCCGATCTCGAACCCGTCCTGCCCCGCGAGCGCCTCACCTGGCGGCCGGGCCCCTTCCACCGTTCGCTGACCTCCCTTCCCGTGCGGTTCAGCCCCCGCTCCCCCGATCTGCCTGGAGGCCCGTCGTGACCGTCACCGACCGCACCGAACGCTTCGCCCTCGACCCGTTCGGCTCCGACATCGCCGCCGAATCGGCCCGGCTGCGCGCCCTCGGCCCGATCGTCCCCGTCGACCTGCCCGGCGGCATTCCCGCCTGGGCACCCACCGGCTACGACACCCTCAAGGAACTGATCCTCGACCCGCGGGTCAGCAAGGACCCCCGCAAGCACTGGCGGCTGTGGCCCGAGATCGGCGAGCACCCCTCCTGGGGCTGGATCCTGGGCTGGGTCGGCGTGGTCAACATGCTCTCCACCTACGGCCCCGACCACGCGCGGCTGCGCAAGCTGGTGGCGCCCAGCTTCACCCAGCGGCGCACGGAGGCGATGCGGGCCCGGGTCGAGGCCATCACGGCGGAACTGCTGGACCGGCTCGCCGAGTCGGACGACGCCGTCCTCGACATCAAGGCCGCGCTCGCCCACCCGCTGCCGCTGCGGTTCATCTGCGAACTCTTCGGCGTGCCCGACCCGCTGGTGGCCGACACCACCCGGCTGATCGCGGCCATCATGGACACCTCGGACCCCTCCCCCGAGCACGCCGCGTCCGTGCAGCGGCAGATCGGCACCGTGCTGCCCGCGCTGATCGCCCACCGCACCGAGCACCCCGGGGACGATCTGACGACCGAGCTGATCCGGGTGCGCGACGAGGACGGCGACCGGCTCAGCGACGAGGAGCTGCTGTACACCCTGCTGCTGGTGATCGGCGCCGGGTTCGAGACGACGGTGAACCTCATCGGCAACGCGGTCGTGGCGCTGCTCGGCGATCCCGAGCAGCTGGCGGCCGTACGGTCCGGGGAGATCGGCTGGGACGCGGTGGTCGACGAGACCCTGCGGGTCCACCCGTCGATCGCCTCGCTGCCGCTGCGGTTCGCGGTGACCGACGTGGAGGTCGCGGGCGTCACGATCCCGGCCGGGGACGCCATCATCACCACGTACGCCGCCGCGGGCCTCGATCCGGCGCACTACGGTCCGGACGCCGACGCCTTCGACGCCCGGCGCGGAGCCGACGACCACATGGCGTTCGGGATCGGCGTGCACCGGTGCATCGGCGCCCCGCTGGCCCGGGTGGAGGCGCTGACCGCGCTGCCGGCGCTGTTCGAGCGGTTCCCCGGGATGCGGCTCGCGGTCGACCCGGGCGAGCTGAAGCAGGTGCCGTCGTTCATCGCCTTCGGCTGGCGGGAGATCCCGGTCGTCCTGCGCGGCTGAGCCGCCTCGGGGCGCGGGGGCCGACCGGTCCCCCGTTCCGGTCGCGCCCCCGCGGCTCGTCGAACCTACGCGGACCGCGGGGGGCTTGGGAACCGTGTCGATGCCCAGCTGCGGGGCGTTCGGGGCTCACCTGTGCACAAGCGAGTCCGGTTCGCCCCCCTTCACTCCGTGCAGGACGGGCTGATCGAGGTCCCCGACCGCCAGATGAGCGAGCACGACCTCGTACAGATCGCCGCCCCCGGCGAGGAGCTGCCGCTCCAGGATCGGCTCCGCGGCGCGGACGTGCTCGCGCACGGTCTGGGCGTGCACGCCCAGAGTCTGCGCGGCGCGTTCGGCGTTGCCGCCGACCGCGATCCAGGTACGCAGGGTGCGGCGCAGGTCCCGGGCGTCGGCGTCCAGCCGGGCCAGCAGGTCGTTCGCCCAGGCCCGCAGCGCGGGTCCGGTCAGCAGCGCTCCGAGGTCGGCGGGCACGGCGGCCCCGTCGCCCGGGTCGTGCTCCAGGCTCTCCTGCGCGTTGAGGGCGAGATGGACGACCGCACGAGCGGTGAGGTCGGCGAGATCGGTGCCCAGCAGGCCCTCCACCCGCTCCATCCGGGCCCGGACCGTGTTGCGGCTGACGCCGAGGACCTTCGCCGCGCTGACGGCGGTGAACTCCAGGCCCAGACGGGTCGTGGCCAGCAGTTCCGCGCGGGTGTGGTGGGACAGACCCTCCAGGGGACGCAGCACCCGGGCCGTCCAGCCGCGCAGGGCCGCGGGCTCCATCATGCGCTCGGGGTGGCTGCGCTCGGCGTACACCGCCGCCTGGTCCGGCCTGAAGCGGGCCAGGGCCAGCGCACTGACCGCCTGTCCGTAGGCGGTGGCGGTCCTGGCCAGGTTCTGCCGGGCGCTGCCGCCGAGGTAGACACGCGGGTGGGACCCGATCAGGGAGCGCAGCGCTCCGGCCACGCTGTCCCGGGGCGTCACCACGATGACGTGCCCTTCCATCGCCGGGCAGCGCACGACCAGCGCCTGCTCCCCGGTCACGTCCCGGCACTCCTCGGCGAGCCGGTCACGTTCCTCGGGATGGCTTTCCACGACGTAGACGCAGGTGGTGTCCGTGTCCAGCAGTCCCGGCCACAGGCCCGCGGCGACCCGGCGGGCGGCGATGGTGTCCTCCACCATCAGCAGCTGCAGGATGGCCAGCCGCAGATCGGAGGTGGCCCGCTCGAGACGGCGCCCGGCGAAGGCCGACTCCTCGGCCCTGAGCAGCACTTCGAGGACATGGACGGTGTGCGTGACGATCTCGGAGGCGCGCCGGTCGAAGGCCTCCGTACGGGACACGGCCAGCACACCCGCACGCGCCGTCACCCGCACGAGCCGCAGATGCCGGCCCGGCCCCTCCCACGCGGCGGAGGCGATCCGGCCCGTCGCGATGTCCCCCAGCAAGTCCGCGAACGGACCGCTGTCCAGGGGCGTTCCGGCACGCACGGTACCGCTGTCGTCCTGCAGACAGGCCGTGCCGCCGACGGCGTCGCCGAGCCACTCGACGACCCGCCGGACCCGCTGCGCGCCCGGCCGCAGCAGTTCCAGCAGCTCCCGCTCCCACGCCCGCCCGTCGGCATCCTCTTGGCCAGCCACCTTCGGCCTTCCTCACCCTTCGTCCCGTTCTCGACGTACCGGTCCGGGACGTTACCGCACACCGGCCGGACCGGCAGCCGACGCTCACAGCCAGGACGAGTGCCCAGCGCCCCGGGCTTCAGGCACCTCGGGTACGGCGGTGCGGGCGCCCTTGACGGCAGGCCGGGGCGGCGCCACCGGAGGCCACGCCGGTTGCTCAGGTCGGTGCGGCGGGCCTGCCGCGTGCGGCGTGCGGGCTCGCAGGGCATACGCTCGACGGATGGCGAAGTACTTCGATGTGCACCCCGACAATCCCCAGCCGCGTGTCGTCTCCCAGGTCGCCGACAGCGTCCGTGCCGACGCGCTGATCGCGTACCCGACGGACTCCTGCTACGCCCTGGGCTGCCGGCTCGGCAGCAAGGACGGCATGGAGCGGATCCGGGCGATCCGCCGTCTCGACGACCGGCACCACTTCACGCTCGTGTGCCAGGACTTCGCGCAGCTCGGGCAGTTCGTGCGGGTGGACAACGACGTGTTCCGCGCGATCAAGGCCTCCACGCCGGGCAGTTACACCTTCATCCTGCCCGCCACGCGGGAGGTCCCGCGCATGCTCCAGCACCCGAAGAAGAAGACGGTCGGCGTGCGCATCCCCGACCACATCGTCACCCAGGCGCTCCTCGCGGAGCTCGGCGAGCCCCTGCTGTCCAGCACGCTGCTGCTGCCGGACGAGGACGAGCCGTTGACGCAGGGCTGGGAGATCAAGGACCGCCTCGACCACGTGCTGGACGCGGTCGTCGACTCCGGGGAATGCGGCACCGAGCCCACCACGGTCATCGACTTCTCCGGTGGCGAGGCCGAGATCGTACGGCGGGGCGCCGGGGACACCGCACGCTTCGAGTGAGGGCGCGAGGGTCGGCCTCGGGGCTTTCGGCGACGCGTGCCACGATGGCCGTCGCCGAACTCCCCACACAGGAGGCGAACCCCACGTGACCGCCGTACAGGGAACGTCCGTCGACATCGTCACCGCGGACGGAACCGCCGACGCCTATCTGGTGCACCCGGGTGACGGAGCCCCCCGTCCCGGGGTCCTGCTCTACATGGACGCGTTCGGGATCCGGCCGCGACTGCGGGGCATGGCCGACCGGATCGCCCAGGCCGGTCACACCGTCCTGGTGCCGAACGTGTTCTACCGTCACGGGCGCAGCCCAGTCGTCGACTTGCCCGAGTTCATCGATCCCGCGGCCCGTCCGGACATCTTCGAGCGGCTCGGGCCGATCATCCACTCCCTGACGCCGGAGCCCGCGATGCGAGACGCGGGCGCCTATCTGGACTGGCTGGCCGCCAGCCCCCTCGTCGCCGACGGTCCGGTCGCGACGACCGGCTACTGCATGGGCGCCCGGCTCTCCCTGCTGACGGCCGGCACCTATCCGGAGCGGGTCGCGGCGGCGGCCGGTTTCCACGGCGGGCGACTGGCCACCGAGACCCCGGACAGCCCGCACCTGGTCGCCGAACGCGTCACCGCGGAGCTGTACTTCGGACACGCCGACCAGGACCCCTCGCTGCCCGTGGAACAGATCCGGCGCCTGGAGAACGCGCTGACGGCGGCGGGCGTACGGCACCGCTGCGAGGTCTATCCGGGCGCGCAGCACGGGTTCACCCAGGCCGACACCGCCGCGTACGACAAGGAGGCCGACGAGCGGCACTGGGCCGCGCTGCTGGACCTGCTCGAGCGCGCGTTCTGATCCGATGATCTAGGGTGCGGCCATGACGTCGCAGGCCTATCTCTCCGAACTGTTCTCCCTCGACGGCCGGGTCGCCCTGGTGACCGGCGGCAGCTCCGGCATCGGGCGTGCGATCGCGGGGGCGCTCGCACGGGCCGGGGCGAATGTCGTGGTCGTCGCCCGCAAGGAGGCGGAACTGGCGGCGACGGTCGAGGAGTTGACGGCCGAGGGCTGCCGGGCCGCCTGGGTGAGCGCCGATCTGAGCACCCGTGAGGGCGTACGGGCGGGGGCGGAGGCGGCGGCCGAGGTGTTCGGGGAGCCCGACATCCTCGTCAACTGCGCGGGGATCAACCTGCGGCCGCCGATGGGCGAACTGGACGAGGACGTCTGGGACGCGACGATGGCGGTGAACCTGGAGGCGCCCTATCTGCTGGGCCGCCGGTTCGGGCCAGGGATGGCCGAGCGGGGCTTCGGGCGGATCATCCACATCACCTCACAGCAGGCGCACCGCGCGTTCGTGCAGAGCGGCGCCTACGGCGTCTCCAAGGGCGCGCTGGAGTCGCTGGCCCGCTCGCAGGCGGAGGCCTGGTCGCCGCACGGCGTCACCTGCAACACGCTGGTCCCGGGATTCGTGCTGACACCGCTGAACCAGCGGCTGCAGTCCGACCCCGAGAAGGTGACGGCGCTCGCCGCCCGCACGATGGTCGGCCGCAACGGTCTGGCGGAGGACTTCGCGGGGGCGGCGGTCTTCCTCGCGAGTGCGGCCTCCGCGTATGTCACCGGCCAGGCGCTCTTCGTGGACGGCGGGTTCTCCGTCCACTGACCCGTCCACCGACCCGTCCCGCGACCCCGCACCGTCGTCGCCTCGGACGGCGGCGTCTGAGCGCGGCCGAAGGCCTGACCGCCCACGACCTCGACGACGCGGCGGTGAAGAGGGCCGTCCTCGCCTCCCCCCGCCGCACCGTCGTCGCCTCGGACGGCGGCGTCTGAGCGCGGCCGAAGGCCTGACCGCCCCCGACCTCGACGACGCGGCGGTGAAGAGGGCCGTCCTCGCCTCCCCCCGCCGCACCGTCGTCGCCTCGGACGGCGGCGAGCCCGGCCGCAAGGCCCTGTGACCTCCGGCCGGTCCCGGGTCAGGCCCCGACGTACTCCGCGAGGTGCTCACCGGTGAGGGTGGAGCGGGCGGCGACCAGGTCGGCGGGCGTGCCCTCGAAGACGACCTTGCCGCCGTCGTGTCCCGCGCCCGGGCCGAGGTCGATGATCCAGTCCGCGTGGGCCATGACGGCCTGGTGGTGCTCGATGACGATGACCGACTTGCCGGCGTCCACGAGCCGGTCGAGCAGGCCGAGCAGTTGCTCGACGTCGGCGAGGTGCAGACCGGTGGTCGGCTCGTCGAGGACGTAGACCCCGCCCTTGTCGGCCATGTGCGTGGCCAGCTTCAGCCGCTGGCGCTCACCGCCGGACAGCGTGGTCAGCGGCTGGCCGAGGGTGAGGTAGCCGAGGCCGACGTCGGCGAGCCGGCTGAGGATGGCGTGCGCGGCCGGGGTGCGTGCGTCGCCGGAGCCGAAGAACTCCTCCGCCTCGGTCACCGACATCCCGAGCACCTCGCTGATGTCCCGGCCGCCGAGGTGGTACTCCAGCACCGAGGCCTGGAACCGCTTGCCCTCGCAGTCCTCGCACGGGGTCGCGACGCTCTGCATGATCGCCAGGTCGGTGTAGATGACGCCGGCGCCGTTACATGTGGGGCAGGCGCCCTCGGAGTTGGCGCTGAACAGGGCGGGCTTGACGCCGTTGGCCTTCGCGAAGGCCTTGCGGATCGGTTCGAGCAGCCCGGTGTACGTCGCCGGGTTGCTGCGCCGGGAGCCGCGGATGGGGCTCTGGTCGACGGAGACCACGCCCTCGGCGGCGGGGATCGAGCCGTGCACCAGCGAGCTCTTGCCAGAGCCCGCGACTCCGGTGATGACGGTCAGCACGCCGAGCGGGATGTCGACGTCCACGTCCCGGAGGTTGTTGGCGCTCGCGCCGCGGATCTCCAGGGCGCCGGTGGACTTGCGCACCTCGTCCTTGAGGGCGGCGCGGTCGTCGAGGTGGCGGCCGGTGACGGTGCCGGAGGAGCGCAGGTCCTCCAGGGTGCCCTCGAAGCAGACGGTTCCGCCGGCCGATCCGGCGCCGGGGCCCAGATCGACGATGTGGTCGGCGATCGCGATGGCCTCCGGCTTGTGCTCCACGACCAGCACGGTGTTGCCCTTGTCGCGCAGCCGCTGGAGCAGGTTGTTCATCCGCTGGATGTCGTGGGGGTGCAGACCGATGGTGGGCTCGTCGAAGACGTAGGTGACGTCCGTGAGCGAGGACCCGAGGTGGCGGATCATCTTCACGCGCTGGGCCTCGCCGCCGGACAGGGTGCCCGAGGGCCGGTCGAGGGCGAGGTAGCCGAGACCGATCTCCACGAACGAGTCGAGGGTCTGCTGGAGCGCGGTGAGCAGCGGGGCCACCGAGGGCTCCTTGAGACCGCGCACCCACTCCGCCAGGTCGCGGATCTCCATCGCGCAGGCGTCGGCGATGGAGATGCGCTTGATCTTCGAGTTCCGGGCGCCCTCACTGAGCCGGGTGCCGTCGCACTCGGGGCAGGTGGTGAAGGTGACGGCGCGCTCCACGAAGGCGCGGATGTGCGGCTGCATCGCCTCCTTGTCCTTGGACAGGAAGGACTTCTGGATCTTCGGGATGAGGCCTTCGTAGGTGAGGTTGATGCCGTTGACCTTGACCTTGGTCGGCTCGCCGTAGAGGAAGGCGTGCATCTCCTTCTTGGTGAACCTGCGGATCGGCTTGTTCGGGTCGAGGAACCCGGACTGGGCGTAGAGGCCGACGGTCCACTGGCTGTCCGACTTCCAGCCGGGGATGGTGAACGCGCCCTCGGCGATCGACTTGGAGTCGTCGTAGAGCTGCGTGAGGTCGATGTCGGAGACCTTGCCGCGGCCCTCGCAGTGGGTGCACATGCCGCCCGTGCGCTCGAAGGTCGCCTTCTCGGCCTTGGTCTTGTCGCCGCGCTGCACGGTGATCGCGCCGCTCGCCTTCACCGAGGCCGTGTTGAAGGAGTACGCGCTGGGCGGGCCGATGTGCGGCTTGCCGAGGCGGCTGAAGAGGATGCGCAGCATGGCGTTGGCGTCGGTGGCGGTGCCGACCGTGGAGCGCGGGTCGGCGCCCATGCGCTGCTGGTCGACGCTGATCACGGTGGTCAGACCGTCCAGCACGTCGACCTCGGGGCGGGCCAGGTTCGGCATGAAGCCCTGCACGAAGGCGGGGTAGGTCTCGTTGATCAGCCGCTGCGACTCGGCGGCGATCGTGTCGAACACCAGAGAGCTCTTGCCGGAGCCCGACACGCCGGTGAACACCGTCAGCCGGCGCTTGGGGATCTCGATGTCGACGTCCTTGAGATTGTTCTCGCGGGCGCCGTGCACGCGGATCAGGTCGTGGCTGTCGGCGACGTGCGGCTCGGGCGACGGTGTGTCTTTCCTGGTGGCCCTGCTCATCGTGTCTCCGTCTCCTCGGGGTCGCCTGGCCGGATCCGACCGGCTTCGAACAGTAATCGAAGGGCTGCTTGATCGCCGCGAGAAACGGCGACGCCCGTCAGGCCTGCTGCTGGATGCGGATCATGTTGCCCGAAGGGTCGCGGAAAGCGCAGTCGCGGCTGCCCCACGGCTGGTCGACGGGTTCCTGGACGACCTCGGCGTCGGTGGCCTGGAGCCGGTCGAAGGTGGCGTCGACGTCGGCGGCGGCGAGCAGGACGAGGCCGTAGGTGCCCTTGTCCATCATCTCGGTGATGGTGCGGCGCTCCTCCTCGGAGACGGCGGGGTCGGCGGCGGGCGGCGTGAGCACGATCGAGGTGTCGGGCTGTCCGACGGGCCCGACGGTGATCCAGCGCATCGCGCCCTGGCCGACGTCCTTGCGGACCTCGAAGCCGAGGATGTCGCGGTAGAAGGCCAGGGAGGCCTCGGGGTCGGTGTGCGGAAGGAAGCTGGCGTTGATGGTGATGTCCATGGCCGCCACGCTAGCCAGGGCCGCGCGGCGCACGCTTCTCCGATCCTGACCGGTTCAGCCACCGCAGGCGGCCGTTGTCGGCGCACTTCTTGATGATCGGCACGCCGCTACGGGGCGTTCGGAGAAGGTCTCCAGGACGACGAAGGCCCGGGTGCCGCTCGCATCATCGACGGCGTCGCCGAATCGACGTCAACGGCTGTCCCCGGAACGAGGATCGACCGCCGGACCGGCGGACGCGGGCCGCGCCCGCCGGTCCCCTCGCCCGCTAGGCAGGCAAGGTCAGCAGGACCAGTGCGCCCGCCAGGACGGCCAGTCCGCCCCAGGACGCGGCCGGGAGGCGTTCGCCGAGCACGCTGACACCCAGGACCGCCGCCACCGCGGGCTCGGCCAGCGTCAGTGCGGTGGCCACGGACGCGGACGTACGGCGCAGTCCGCGCCCGAACAGCCGGTAGGCCAGGTACACGGTGAACAGGGCGAGATACCCGGACACCGCCGCACCCCGGCCGGTGACGAGCCACGCGGTGCCGGCGAACAGGACGACGGGCAGCACGAGCAGCCCGGCGGCGCCGAACAGGACGCCCATCACCGCGTCCGAGGAGTGTCCTCGGCCGATGAGCCCGCCGCCGATCAACGAGTAGGCGGCGTAAGACAGTCCGGCCGCCGCGGCGAGCGCGATGCCCGTCGGGTCGGCCGGCGTGGCGTGGCCCGTGAGCCCGGGGCCCATCACCAGCAGCGCGCAGCCCAGTACGGCGGCCGCGGTGGCGGCCGTCCAGCGTGCGGTGGGCCGGGCCTGTCCGGTGATCCAGGCGAGCAGTCCGGCGAAGACGGGCGCGCCGCCCAGCGCGATCACCGTGGCCACGGCCACGCCGGTGGACGCCACCGCCGGGTAGAAGGTCACCGGGTACCCGGCCACCGCCAGTACGCCGAGGAGCAGCAGCCCCCGCTCACGGCGCGTGCAGGCGGACAGCAGCGTGAGCGCGCCGCCGGAGGTGAGGAACAGCAGGATTCCGCCCAGGGTGAGTCCGGCGCAGCCGATGGCGGCCGCCGGGGCGCCGGCCGGGGCCAGCGAACTCGCGGTGCCGGTCGTGCCCCACAGCACCGCCGAGGCGAGGATGGGGGCGGGACCGCCCAGGAACCGGGAACGGGTGGGGCGCCGGCCGAAAACGGCCGGGCGCGCGGGAGTCAGCGAAGAAATGCGGTTCGGCACTGTCGTGTGGTCTTCCGTCGTCGAATGCGTCTGGGAGTCGATTCGAAACGGGCGCACGACACGAGCCCTGGACCGCCCTCAGGCCGGTCGGGGCCGGGAATCGAGCCGCAGGTGTCCGCGCCCGTCAGGCGCGGAGCGGCGGCAGAACGACGTGCCAGTAGGCATTCACTCGGCGGATCTTATCCGATCACCAGACGGCCTCGAATCCGTGCAGAATGGCCCACAAGCACAGCTGTATTGGGGGGTCCGTGCTGCTCTTGGATCTTGCGACAGTGCCGCCTCGCGAGCGGCCAGAGGCATTCCGCCATGCCCTGACGAACGATCTGGTGCCCAACGACGTGCTCCACGAGGAACCCGAGACGGGCATGCACGCGCGCCTGCACCTTTGGCAGGTGGGCGACCTCGCTCTGCTGTCCGCCCGCAGCTCGGGCTTCGAGGTGAGGCGGACCGAGCGTCATGTGCACCACCATCGGAGCCATCCGGTGGTGGCCGTCTCGCTCCAGCCCGAGGGCACCCACCGCGCCGAGGTGGCCGGCCGGCGCCGACTGCTGGGCCCCGACGACATCTGCGTGTTCCACGAGCTGTCGGTCCGCAACTACGGCTGGTCCGGCGACGGTGCCTCCCACTCGATGATGATCGACATGAACCGCCTCGACGTCCCCGTGGACACGGTGGAGAAGGCCTCGCTGCGACTTCGCGCGAGCCCGATGCACGACCTCGTCCTGAACCATCTGCGGACGGTGTTCCGGGATCCGGGCCGACTGCAGAGCGACCCCGGCGCCGAGGCGCTGGCCAACGCCACCACCGAGCTCGTCCGGGCGCTTCTGCTGTCCGCCGCACACGCCGAGGACAGCGAACCGGTCCGCTCGGTCATGGACGACACCCTCCTCACCCGCGTCATGGCCTACGCCCGCCGGCACCTCGCGGACCGCTCGCTGACGCCCGAGCGGATCGCGGCCGAGCACGCCGTCTCGGTGCGCGGGCTCTATCTCCTGCTCAGCGCGGCCGATATCAGCCTGGAGCAGTGGCTGATCACCGAACGGCTCGCGAAGGCACACCGGATGCTGGCCTCCACACGCTACGACCGGCTCACCGTCGCCGCCGTGGCCACGCGCTGCGGGTTCAGCAGCCCCAGCCACTTCAGCCGCCGCTTCCAGGCGGCGTACGGGGTGACGCCGAGCGAGTGGCGGGCGAACCGGAGCCGGAGCGTCTGACTCACACGGAGTGCAGGGCGGCGTGCAAGGTGTCCGTCACCTGGATCCGTGCCGCCCTGGACGCGTCCGTGTCGCGCAACCGGTCGAAGAGCACGAACCCGTGGATCGTGCCGTGGTACCGCACGCACACGACCGGGACGTCCGCCGCCCGCAGCCCCGCCGCGTACGCCTCTCCCTCGTCGCGCAGCACATCGGCCTCCGCGGTGAGGACGAGCGCCGGCGGCAGCCCGCGCAGCGTGTCGCCGGTGGCGCGCAGCGGTGAGACGGTGGCCCGCTTCCGGGATTCCGGGTCGGGCGCGTACCGCCGCCAGTAGGCCGACATGGCGGCCCGGCTCAGGAAGTACCCGGTGGCGAACTGGCGGTAGGAGGGGGTGTCCATCGCCGCGTCGGTCACGGGGCAGACCAGCACCTGGTGGCGGAAGTCCGGTCCGCCGCGCTCTCGCGCCACGAGGGTGAGGGCGGCGGCCTGGTGGGCGCCCGCGCTGGCGCCCACGACCGCCAGCCTGGTGCCGTCCAGGCGCCATTCCTCACCGTGCCGAGCCAGCCAGCGGACGATGGTGTGCGCCCGTTCGACGGCGCCCGGGTATCGGGCGTCCTCCGGCAGGTCGTACTCGGGCACGACGACGGCGGCGTCCGCGCCGAGGACCAGATCGGCCAGGAGGCGCCGGTGCGCGTGGGCGTCGGTCAGCATCCAGCCGAGGCCGTGCAGGTACAGCACCACCGGCAGGTCCTCACCGCTGCCCGCCGGGCGCAGGATGCGCACCCGGATCCTGCGGCCGCCGTCACCGGGCAGGGCCAGCCACTCCTCCTCGACATCGGGCTCCTCTGCGCCGTCGCCGTTCCACAGGGCGGCCATGTGCGCCCGGGAGTCCGGCCAGGGATGCCGCCGGAGAAAGTCCCGTGCCGGCCGTTCCAGGACAGGCTCCCGCTGCGCGGCGCGAACGTCGTCAACCACCGGAGCTCCTGGGCGTGGGGGGGCGATAACGAGTGCACAGCCTAGAGGCCGCGGACAGGCGCACGAGCGACGTTCTGGCACCGATCCGTGCCGCTGCGTGCACACTTCGCGCGCCGCGCACGGGAAGTGCAGTCATTTGACCTAATGCCCCCGCACAGGGTCGCCACAGACTCGTGTCAAGGACCGGGGAACACCTCCCCACCGCAGAACGCCTGAAAGGGGCCTTCGTGAACGCTCTGTCCGGGACGACCCTCGCGCCGGGTAGCGGGGTGACGGCCGCGCTGTCGGCTTGGCTCGCGCCGGTCGAGGCCGAGGAGACGGAGCAGGACGACCGCGTCGACGGGTTCGTGACGCTGCATCACTTCGGCTACGTGCGCATGGTCACCTGCGTGGCGGGGCCGCTGCGGTTGCGGCGACGGCCCGCGGCCGGGGACGCGGAACCCGCGGTGGCCCTGGTGGTACCTCGCTCGGGGACCGTGGAGGTGTCCCAGGACGGCCGCACGATCTGCCTGGAGAGCGGGCAGATGTCCGTGCTCGATCTGCGCCGTGCCTTCGGTGTACGCCTGCGGGACCGGGCGGCGCGGCTGCTGCTGTTCCGTCTGCCCGGCCACGCGCTGCATGTCCCGGCGGCCTCGCTGCGGTCCGCGACCGCGCGCCCGCTCACGTCGTCGACGGGCCCGTTGACGCTCGTGCTTCGGCACCTGGACGAGACGGCCGCCCGGTTGCCCGCCCTGGTGGGTGAGCGGCTCGGCGGCATGATCACCGACCTGGTGGCGGGTCTCGTCGACGAGCTCGCCGAGGAGGCCGACGGACCGGGGCAGCCGGGTCAGTCGCATCTGCGCCTCGCCGTGCGCCTCTACGTCGAGCGCCATCTGGGCGACCCCGACCTGTCCGCCGAACGCATCGCGCGGGCGCATCTGATCTCGGTGCGCTACCTGCACCGCCTGTTCGAGGGCGAGGGGATCACGGTGGGCCGGCTGATCCAGCGGATGCGGGTCGAACAGTGTGCGCGGGAACTGAGCCGACGCGGCAGGGTCAGCCCCTCCATCGCGGTGGTGGCGGCCCGCTGGGGCTTCGGCAGCGCGGCGCACTTCAGCCGCGCCTTCAAAGCGGTCCACGGCTGCTCACCCCAACAGTGGCGGAAAACCGCGAACGCGGAATCGCCCTGAGCGCGGAATTTACGGTGGCGGAGACCCTGAGCCCGGCCGGGGAGCCCGAACCCGGCGGGCAGCCTAGACCGGCCTGACCTGCAGTCGCGGAGCCCGGACTCAGCGGGCACCGGGGACCGTCCAACCCGCAGCCGGGGGACCGGACCCAGCAGCACCGGAGACCCCTGGCCCATAGCAGCGGGGACCGGACCCGGCGGGCACCGGAGACCACTGGCCCGTAGCCGCGGGGACCGGACCCGGCGGGCACCGGAGACGACCTGACCCGCAGCCGCGCACAACTACCCCAGAAGTCCCGGTGACCACCCGACCCCCAGCCGCGCAGCCGAACCCAGAAGCCCCGGAGACCACCCGACCCCCAGCCGCGCAGCCGACCCCAGAAGCCCCGGAGACCACCCAACCCCCAGCCGCACACACCTAACCCAGAAGCCCCGGAGACCACCCCACCCCCAGCCGCGGAGACCGAACCCGGCAGCACCGGAAACAACTTGACCCGCGGCCGCGCGGACCGACCCCGGCGGGTGCGGATGCAGCCTGCGACGCGAACCGGCGGGTGGAGCTTGCCGCCTCGGCGGCAGTGACCGGCGGACCCGGACCGCCAGCCAGGCCGACCCCCGGTGGCAAGCCGCACGGCAGTCTCGGAGGGTTGACGCGGCAGACGGTCCGGATCGGCGTCAGCGTGGGCCACGTACCGGCGGACCGGTCCGGGGCACGGTGTCAGCTCGATGGGTGGATCCGGCCGTCCCGCCAGTCGCTCGGGGACATCCCGTACGCGGCGCGGAAGCTGCGGCTGAAGTGCGTGGCGCTGGCGAAGCCCCAGCGTCGTGCCACCGCCGACACCGTGAGGTCGGCCCGCCCGGGCCGGGCCAACTCCCGCCGGGCCTCCTCCAGGCGGCGGTGCTGGATCCATCGGCCGATCGTGCTGCCCTGGCCCTCGAAGAGCCGGTGCAGGTAGCGCACCGAGATGTGCTGCGCGGCCGCCACGCTCGCGGGCGTCAGCCGCCGGTCCCACAGATGCGCGTCGACATGCGCCCGCACCCGCCGCACCAAGTCCTCCCGCTGCTGCCCTCCGTGCGCCGAAGCACCGTCCTGTCGCCCGCCATGCGTCGGAACACCGTCCCGTCGCCCGCCGCGCGTCGGAGCACCGCCCTGCCGCCCGGCATCCCCAAGCCCGCCGTACGCCTGCCCACTGTCCCGCAGCCCCGTCTCCCACGGCCCGCCGTCCTCCGTGGCCAGCAGAACCGTCAGCTCGGCCACACTGCCCGCCAGATGAAGGCCAGCCCGCTCGCCGCGCACGTCCGTGAGTTCGCGCAGGACGCCGCCGAGGAGCGGCGCCACCGGGCCCTCGGCCGACGGCGCCCGGGCGGTCAGCGCCTGTTCCTGCCGGTCCGTGAGCGCGAGCGTGCGTCGGGGCAGCCGTACGAGATGGAGCGTGTAGGGCTCGGACTCGTGCAGGACGAAAGGGCCCGCGCAGACGAAGAGGTCACCGGGGCGGCAGGGCTCGGGGTTCCCGTCCCGGATCAAGGTGGCCCGGCCGACGGTGTGGAGGCCGATCACGAGGTGGCCGGCGTCGGGTTCGTGGGCGACGGTCCCCGCCGCTCCCCCTGTCGTGCTCACCCTGAGGAACCCGATGGTGCGGTCCTGTGGTGTGGAGTTCATGGGGCCCCCTGGTCCGTGCGTGTGCTCCACGTCAGCTTGCGGCCCGCTCCACCGCCGGTGAGAGAGGGTTCGGCGAGCTGTGCGGGCAGGGGCAAGAGCCCTGCGCGGTGAGGCAAGCCGTCGCTGCCACCGTGGTGCCGAGGGCACGCGGAGCGGTCGCGGCCCCGTGGCTGAGGGGCGGCCTTGGGGAACTCACCGGACGACACGACGCTCGTCGGGCGACGGCGCGAGCGGCAGCTGCTGGAGGAGTCCCTGGAGAACGCACGGTCCGGAACGGGCGGTTCGGCGACCGTGCTGCGCGGTGACCCCGGCATCGGGAAGACCGCGCTGCTGGACTGGACGGCGGAGTGCGCAGGGCGGGCCGGGTTCACCGTGTTGCGCGCGGCCAGCGGGGAGTCGGAGCTGGGCATCGCCTTCGGCGTCCTGCGCCAGGTGCTGCGGCCGCTGCGGGGGAACTCACGGGCGCTGCCCCCGCGCCAGCGCCTCGCCCTGGAACGGGCTCTCGGGCTACGGGAAGGGCTGCCCCCGGACGGCTTCATGGTCGGCGCCTCCGCGCTGGCCCTGCTCGCCGAGGAGGCGCGCCACCGCCCGGTGCTGGTGCTGGTGGACGACCTGCACTGGGTGGACTCCTCCAGTGCGGCCGTCCTGGTCTTCCTGCACCAGCGGATGGCGGGCCTGCGGGCGGTGATGGTGTGCGCCAGTCGGCCGGAGGGCTCCGCGCTGGATGGTTGGCCCGCGCACCCGGTGGACGTGGAGGCGCTGTCCGACGAGAACGCCCGGGCGCTGCTGCGGCAGTGGCATCCGGGGCTCGCGGCGGTCACCGCGGAGCGGGTGATGACCGAGGCCGCGGGCAATCCACTGGCCCTGGCCGAGCTGCCCGGCCAGTTGGCGCACGAGCACCGCGGGGGCATCGCCCCGCTGCCGGAGCGACTTCCGCTGGGCCAGCGGCTCGAGGCGCTGTTCGCCCGGCGGCTGCGGGCACTGCCCCCGGAGGCGGCACGGCTGCTCCTGCTCACCGCGCTGGACGGCACCGCGGGCTCGGTACGCGACCGCGGCGAGCCGGAGCTGGACCGGGTGGAGGCCGAGGGGCTCGCCCGTCTCGACGACACCGGGCGGCTGGTCTTCCGGCATCCGCTGGTGCGCAGTGCCGTGATCGCCTCCGCCTCCGAGGCGGACCGGCGGGCCGCCCACCGGACGCTGGCCGACCGGCTGCGCGAGGACGATCCCCGCCGGCTGCTGCACGAGGCGTCCGCCGCCGAGGGCCCGGACGAGACGCTGGCCGCCCGATTGCAGGAGGCCGGCACCCGGATCGCCCTGCGTGGCGGTGACGCGGAGGGCGCGCTGCTGCTGGACCGCGCCGCCGCCCTCGGCGTCGACCCCGCTCACCGGGCCCGCCGACTGACCTGGGCGGCGGCGATGTCGGCCCGGGGCGGCCGGCTGGCGTACGCGGCGGAGCTGGTCGAGGAGTTGAAGCGGGCACCGGTGCCGCGGGACATCGCGCCGCTGTTCGCCTACACGGTGGTGTACGTCGACCAGAGCCACCATGTCGACTTCGCCTCCTCCTTCGAGCTGCTGCCCGACGCGCTGGACGCGCTGACCGCCCCCGGTGCCCCGGCGTACGGCGACCTCGTCGAACAGATGGCCTTCAAGCTGCTGCTGGCCTCCGCCTACACCGGCGACCCGCGCGGCTGGCGGACCCTCGAACGGCACCGGGAACGCCTGTCCCCCGCCGCCCGGCTCTGCCACCGCGCCTGGGCGGACCCGCCGCGCACGGCCCACGGCGCGGAGGCGGAACTGCGGGCACTGGTGGCCCGTACGACCGCCGGGGACGAGGCCGGGAAGGCGTGGCTGCTGCTGTGGACGGCGACCGCGGTGGACGCGGCCGACGCGGACCTGCGCCGCCCCTTCGCCCAGGACCACGCCTACGCCACCCAGGGGTCGGTGGCGAAGGCCCGCTGCTACCAGGCGTTCCTGCGCGGCGAATGGAACACCGCCGAGGACTGTCTGCGCGAGGCGGACACCGCCGACGAACTCGGCTACCACTGCAACGCGCTGCTGTTCCGGCACTACCACGCCCACTTCCTGGCCGGACGCGGCGACGAGCGGGGGCTGCGCGCGGCACGGGCCCGGATCGAGCCCTTGGCGGCGCGGGCCCGGATGCGGTTCGTGACGGATCACCTCCAGCGGCTCGAGGCCCTCGCCGCGCTGGCGCACGGACGGTACGAGGAGGCGTACGACCGGCTGCGCGGCCTGCTGGAACCGGGCGCGCTGCCCGAGGGACTCACCTGGTTCCATCTGCCGTTCTTCGACTTCGTCGTGGCGAGCCTCGGCTGCGGTCGGCGGGCTGAGGCACGGGCACGGGTCGCGGCCGGGCAGGCGGCCCGGATGGACGGGATCAGCGCCCACCACGCCTTCCTGCTGGCCGCGGCGGCCGCACTGACGGCGACCGACGAGAAGGCGGACGCTGCCTACGCGGCGGCCTACGCGGTGCCGGGCTCCGGTCAGTGGGTCTTCGACCTGGCGCGGCTGCGCCTGGGGCACGGCACCTGGCTGCGCCGGCAGGGGCGCCGGGCCGAGGCGGACGACGTGCTGCGCGCCGCGGCCCGCACCTTCCGGGAACTGGGAGCCGCTCCCTGGGCCGAGCGGTGCGAGGACGAACTGCGCGACGGGGACGGCGTGCTGACGGCGCAGGAACTGCGGATCGCCCGGCTGGTCGCGACCGGGCTGACGAACAAGGAGGTGGGCGCCGAGCTGCGGCTGTCCCCGCGTACGATCTCGGCGCATCTGTACCGGATCTTCCCCAAGCTCGGCATCACTTCGCGGGCGGCTCTGGCGCGGGCGCTGCCGGGCGGCGGTTCTGTTGAAGCGCGCGAGCGACTCCGGCCCGGGTGGTGATGCTCAGCTTGGGAAAGATCCGGTACAGGTGGGCGCCGACAGTGCGCGGGGACAGGCCCAGCCGCTCCCCTATCTGACGGTTGGTCAGTCCCTCCGCGGCGAGTTCGGCGATCCGCAACTCCTGGGCGCTCAGCCGGGCGTCGCTTCCGGCCGCCGCCAGATCCAGCTCCCGGCCGGCCTGTCGGGCCCATGGCGTGGCGCCGAGGCGGGTGAAGAGCCGTCGCGCTTCCGTGCCGTGGGCGGCCGCCTGTTCGGGGCGGCCGTGGCGGCGAAGCAGACGAGCGTGCGCGAGGTGGGCGCGGGCGAGCGGGAAAGGCCAACTCCCGGATCCGGGACAGCCGTACACGGCGGCGAAGTGTTCCTCGTCCTGCGCCACCAGCGCCTCGGCCACGGCGACGAGGAAGGAGTGATGCGGCGAGGCGGCGGCGAGCCCCGCCTCCCGGACGCCGCGCAGCCGCTCCCGCGCCTCGTCGTGCCGCCCGTTGTCCACGGCCGCCTGCACCCAGTCCACGAGCGAGAGGTGGGACCAGGGCGCGGTGGCCGGGGGGAGCGCCCGCGCGTGGTGCCACGCCTCCTGCGTCCGCCCGTGGCCGAGAGCGCCCAGCACCTTCAGCGCCTGGAAACGCTCGGCGACGAGGCGCAGCTGACGCTCCCGGGCCGCCGTGCCGAGGACGGGCTCCAGCTCGGTGAGGCCGGTGAGGTCCCCGCGAGCGGCGAGGATCTGCGCCGTGTTCAGCAGGAACAAGGTCTCGTTGAGGGCGTGCCGGTACGCGGCGGCGGTCTCGGCGCCCTGGCGGGAGAGGGCGAGCGACTCCTCCCAGCGGCCGTGCAGGTAGTCGTCGTGGGCGCGGAGGCTGTCGAGGAAGGCCTGGGGCGCGTAGGCGCGACTGCGTGCCAGGCAGCCGTGCAGGGTGTCGTGCTCCCCGACGGCGTCGACGGCGGCAGCAGACCACAGCAGGATCCAGGCGGTGGCGGTCTCCCGGTCCCGGGGCAACTCCCCCACAGCTCGGCTCAGTTCCCCGTACGGACCGGGATGCGGGCCGGTCCACGCCCGCAGGCACAGCGTGGCCGGCCCGCCGGTGTCCGCCGTGTGCCGCTCGACGGCGGCCCGGGCCCGTTCGTCGCCGGTGTGGACGGCGGCCAGGAGGAGCAACAGCAGCATGGCGTCGCGCAGTTCGGCGGCCTCGTCCAGGAACCCGGGCAGCAGTTCGACCGTGGGCAAGGGGTCGCCCGCGAGCTGGAAGCGGGTGCAGGCGAGGACGTAGGCATACGCGGCGCCCGGTTCGGGGCGGCCGGGGCGGGCCTCGGTCTCCGCCTCGGTGAGGAGTTCCGCCGCGAGGCGCATCCGGCCGCCGCGGGTGGCCATGACCGCGGCGGCGACCAGGCGTGCGGACCGGGTCGCCGGGTCCGGGCTGAGCCCTGCCGCTCTGCCCATCAGCCGTGCCGCCGCCGCGTCCTCGCCTTCGGCGGCGATGCGGTCGGCCTCCTGGTGGACCAGGTCGGCCAGTCCGGCGTCGGTGCCGACGGCGGCGGCCGCCAGGTGCACGAGCCGGTGCGGGCTCGTCGCGGGCAAGGACTCCGCGAGGAGCCGGTGGGCGGCGCGGCGTTCGCCCGGGGTGGCCAGGTGGATCAGGCCCGCGCGGACCAGTGGGTGGCGGAAGGCGAGGCGGTCCCCGTCGAGGTGGGCGAGCGCCGAGGCCTCGACGCTCTGCCGGGTGCGTGAGTCCATGTTCCGCACCAGGTCGGCGTGTTGGCCGGGCGGACCGCCGAGGGCCACCGCCAGCAGCAGGTGCCGGGCCGCCGCCGGGAGGGCGCGCAGGCCGTCCTCGTAGAGCCGTCCGAGCCGTTCGCCGAGGGGCAGTTCGACGAAGAGGTCGGGGGTTCCCGCCGTGCGGGGGCCCGCCAGGTAGGCGGGATGGTCGGTGGCCGCTTTGCGGATGCGGGCCGGGAGCTCGTGCAGGGCGAGGGGGTTGCCGCCGGCCGCCCGCAGCACCCGCTCGCGCGCCCCTTCGGGGAGCCAGGGATGCAGGGCGCGCAGCAGCCGCTCGGACTCGATCTCGGTCAAGGGAGGGAGGTCGATCGCGCCCTCGGCCGCCGGGTCCCGGGTCGCGCCGATGATCACCACCGGCAGTGCGGCCGTAAGGCGGCGCAGTCGCTTGAAGACGCCGAGGCTCGCCGGGTCGGCCCACTGGAGGTCGTCCTGGAGGACCACGACGGGCCGGTCCGCGGCGGCGCGGGCCAGCAGGGCGAGGGCGGCGCCGGCCACGGCATCGGTGTGGGGGGCGGCGCCGTCGTGGAGGCCCAACGCACTCTCCAGGGCGTCGCGCTGCCCGGCCGGAAGGTCAGGTACGTGCTCCAGCAGAGGCCAGAGCACCTGGTGGAGGGCGGCGTGGGCGAGCGAGGACTCCGCCGCCGCACCGGTCATCCGCAGGACGCGCAGTCCGGCGCCGCGAGCGACCGTCCCGGCCTCCTCCAGCAGCGCGGTCTTGCCCATACCGGGGTCGCCGCGCAGCAGCAGGGACGTTCCTGCACTCCGGATGCCCGCGAGGGCCGCGCGGATCACGGTGAGCTGCTCGTCGCGTCCGGACGGCGTCATGCGGTGCCCCTACCCCCTGCCCCTCCCGCTGACCTGCCGGCATGCGGGACGGCCCACGATACCCAGCGGTGGCGGACCGGTACGGCTCCCCGCACTGTGGGGAGCAGCGCATGTCCATGCACTGTCGGGAGGGTGCCGGTGCACTCAGGGACAATTCCTGCGGCCCTCCCGTCCCTAGCGTGGTGACGCCCCGCCGGAGAGACCGGCGCACCTTGCACAACCCGGGAGAGTCACATGTCCGACGCCGTCGAGCCGGTCCAGCCGGTGCTGGAGCCCGCGGCCGCCGCTTTCGCCGAAGCCACCGCGAACCCGCCGTACCTCTTCGATCTGCCGCCCGCCGAGGGCCGCAAGGCGGTCGACGAAGTGCAGTCCGGCCAGATCGACAAGCCCGCGATCGACGAGGAGTGGGTCACCGTCTCCGGTGGTCCCACGGGCAGCGTCCGGGCCCGGATCGTCCGGCCCGCCGGCGCCGAGGGGACCCTGCCGGTGATCCTCTACATCCATGGCGCGGGCTGGGTGTTCGGCAACGCCCACACCCACGACCGGCTGGTGCGGGAGCTGGCGGTCGGGGCGAACGCTGCCGTGGTCTTCCCCGAGTACGACCTGTCGCCCGAGGCCCGCTACCCGGTGGCCATCGAGCAGAACTACACGGTGGCACGGTGGGTCGTGACCGAGGGCGCGGCCCAGGGTCTGGACGCGTCCCGGATGGCCGTGGCCGGTGACTCGGTCGGCGGCAACATGACCGCGGCGCTGACGCTGATGGCCAAGCAGCGCGGGGATGTGCCGCTGGTGCAGCAGGTGCTGTTCTACCCGGTCACCGACGCGAACTTCGACACGCCGTCCTACCGGCAGTTCGCCACCGGGTACTTCCTGCGCCGGGACGGCATGCAGTGGTTCTGGGACCAGTACACGACCGACGAGTCCGAGCGCGCCCAGATCACCGCCTCCCCGCTGCGCGCCACCGCCGAGCAGCTCACGGGGCTGCCTCCGGCCCTGGTCATCACCGGTGAGGCCGATGTCCTGCGTGACGAGGGCGAGGCGTACGCCAACAAGCTGCGGGAGGCCGGGGTCGCCGTCACCGCTGTGCGCTTCCAGGGCATCATCCACGACTTCGTGATGCTCAACGCGCTGCGCGAGACCCACGCCGCCGAGGCCGCGATCACCCTCGCGGTCGGCACGCTGCGCACCGCCCTGCATGCCGGCTGACCGACCCACACCGACGAAAGTGAGCACCACCATGACCGCACGCCCCGCCCCGACCGTCGTCCTCGTGCACGGCGCGTTCGCCGACGCGGCCTCCTGGTCCGGCGTCGTCGCGGAGCTGCAGAGCCACGGCATCCCCGTGGTCGCCCCGCCCAACCCACTGCGCGGCCTCGCCTCCGATTCCGCCTACGTCGCCTCCGTGGCTGCCCAGATCGACGGCCCCGTGGTGCTCGTCGGGCACTCCTACGGCGGTGCGCTGATCTCCGTGGCGGGCGCCGCCGACAACGTCGTCGGGCTGGTCTACGTCGCGGCCTACGTGACCGACGAGGGCGAGAGCCTCGGTGAGCTTCAGGGGCGTTTCCCGCTCTCGCCACTGGTCGCCAATCTGAAGCAGGCCACGTACCCGGTGCCGGGCGACGAGCCCGCGGTCGAGGTCACCATAGCGGCCGAGGCCTTCCCGGAGATCTTCGCCGCGGACGTCCCTTCCTCGGTCACCGAGGTCCTCGCCGTGTCGCAGCGTCCGCTGGCCGCCGGGGCCTTCACGGAGACCGCGCCGGTCGCGGCCTGGCGGACCAAGCCGTCCTGGGCCCTGATCGCCGCCGCCGACCAGGCCATCAACCCCGAGGTCCAGCGGTTCGGCGCCAAGCGCGCCGGGGCGACGGTCGTGGAGCTGGAGGGCGCCTCGCACGCGGTGGCGGTGTCACGGCCCGCAGAGGTCGCGGACCTGATCCGCGAGGCGGTACGCGCCACGCGCTGAGGGCACGACACCGCGTGGGCGGGTCCCGTACCGGTTCGGTACGGGACCCGCCCACCTGCGGTCGCGCCGGCCGTCAGTCGGTACCGAACTCCATGGCGGCGTTGTCGAGCAGCTCCTCGCTGTCGGGGCCCTTGCCGCCGGAGGCGATGGCCTCGGCGCCGCCCTCGGTCAGGGCGCCGATCAGGCTGGTCGCCCCGGCCTCGACGGCCGCCGACTGCGGGGCGCCGACCATGCCGAGCCCGGCGTACAGCTCCAGCTTGGTGCGGGAGTCGGCGATGTCGAGGTTGCGCATGGTGAGCTGGCCGATCCGGTCCACCGGGCCGAAGGCCGCGTCCTCGGTGCGCTCCATGGACAGCTTGTCCGGGTGGTAGCTGAAGGTCGGGCCGGTGGTGTCGAGGATCGAGTAGTCCTCGCCGCGCCGCAGCCGCAGCGTCACCTCGCCGGTGACGGCCTGGCCGACCCAGCGCTGCAGCGACTCGCGGATCATCAGCGCCTGCGGGTCCAGCCAGCGGCCCTCGTACATCAGCCGGCCGAGGCGACGGCCCTCGTTGTGGTACTGGGCGAGGGTGTCCTCGTTGTGGATCGCGTTGACGAGCCGCTCGTAGGCCGCGTGCAGCAGGGCCATACCGGGCGCCTCGTAGATACCGCGGCTCTTGGCCTCGATGATCCGGTTCTCGATCTGGTCCGACATGCCGAGGCCGTGCCGGCCGCCGATGGCGTTGGCCTCCATCACCAGGTCGACGGCGGAGTGGAACTCCTTGCCGTTGATGGTGGTCGGGCGGCCCTGCTCGAAGCCGATGGTCACGTCCTCGGCGGCGATCTCGACCTCGGCGTCCCAGAACCGCACGCCCATGATCGGCTGCACGGTCTCCAGGCTGGTGTCCAGGTGCTCCAGGGTCTTGGCCTCGTGCGTGGCGCCCCAGATGTTGGCGTCGGTGGAGTACGCCTTCTCCGTCGAGTCCCGGTAGGGCAGGTCGTGGGCGACCAGCCACTCCGACATCTCCTTGCGGCCGCCCAGCTCGGTGACGAAGTCCGCGTCGAGCCAGGGCTTGTAGATCCGCAGGTGCGGGTTGGCGAGCAGGCCGTAGCGGTAGAACCGCTCGATGTCGTTGCCCTTGAAGGTCGAGCCGTCGCCCCAGATCTGGACGTCGTCCTCCATCATCGCGCGGACCAGCATGGTGCCGGTGACCGCGCGGCCGAGCGGGGTGGTGTTGAAGTACGCCCGCCCACCCGAGCGGATGTGGAACGCACCGCAGGTCAGCGCGGCCAGCCCCTCCTCGACCAGCGCCGCGCGGCAGTCGACCAGGCGCGCGATCTCGGCGCCGTAGGTCTTCGCGCGGCCGGGCACCGACGCGATGTCGGGCTCGTCGTACTGGCCGATGTCGGCGGTGTACGTGCAGGGCACGGCACCCTTGTCGCGCATCCAGGCGACCGCCACGGAGGTGTCGAGGCCTCCGGAGAAGGCGATCCCGACGCGCGAACCGACGGGGAGGGAGGTAAGCACTTTGGACATACGCAGAAGTATGCACGACGACGCATGAACATGCAACGCCCCTCCGCGGGGCCCGCCGGGAGGCAGCAGGGGACCGTGAAGGCTTGCTTCACAGGGCTCTCACCCCGTAAACCTTGCACCACAAGCAGCCAAAACTCTGGGGGGAGTTGGCGCATGGAAGGTACGGTCGACGGGTTCCGCTACGGCGCGGTGACCCCGGTGGCGGCCTACTTGATGGCCTGCCTGGGAGGGGCGCTCGGACTGCGCTGCATCGTCCGGTCCCTGATCAACGAACAGTCCTGGAAGCCAGGCTGGCTGGCGCTGGGCGCCACCTCGATCGGCTGCGGCATCTGGACCATGCACTTCATCGCGATGATCGGCTTCCAGGTCGAGGAGACCCGGATCCGCTACGACACGGCACTCACGGTGCTCAGCCTGATCGTGGCGATCCTGGTGACCGGTGTCGGCGTGTTCCTCGTGGGCTACCGGGGCGCTGGGGCCGCGTCGCTGACCCTCGCGGGCATCGTCACCGGGCTCGGTGTCGCGGTCATGCACTACCTCGGCATGGCGGCGCTGCGGCTCGACGGGGACATCGGCTACGACGCGCTCACCGTCGGCCTCTCGGTCCTGATCGCCGTCGCCGCCGCCACCGCCGCGCTGTGGGCGGCGGTGTCCGTGCGCGGCTTCCTCATGAGCCTCGGGGCCAGCCTGGTGATGGGGGTGGCGGTCTCCGGCATGCACTACACCGGCATGGCCGCCGTGCACGTCCATCTGGACGGCTCGGCCGGGGCCTGGGCGGGCGACTCGCCCACCTCGTTGCTGCTGCCCATGCTGCTCGGGCCGATCGTGTTCCTGCTGCTGGCGGGCGTCGTCGTCATGTTCGATCCGCTGCTGGTCCTCGGCGAGGGCGACTGGAACCGGCGCGCGGAGCAGGAGTCCGCGCGCCGGGAGAGCACGACCTGGGGAACCGTCAAAGGCGGTCCGCCGCAAGCCCGTTCGTAGATCGTTGTTACGGTTCACCGGTGTCTGACTCTTCACGCGATACCGCCGAAGGCGCCGGCTGGGGCACCACGGAACGCGGTACCTACCGGCGGCTGATGCCCACCGAGGTCCGGAAGATCTCCTGGCTGGACCCGAGAATGCTGTGGGCGGCCCGCAACGGCGTGCTGGCCTCCTGGTTCGGGGACCCGACCGGGCGGACCCGCGGCCGCTGGGTCGCCCAGCGCGCCGCGGCCGGGGCCCCCGCCGACAAGGTGATCCGGCGCACGGACCCCGACCGGTTCTCCTTCCTCGTGATCGGCGACACCGGCGAGGGCGACGATCCCCAGTACGCCGTGGTGCCGGGGTTGCTGAAGGCCGGCGCGGACACCGCCTTCGCGGTGCTCGCCAGTGACGTGATCTACCCGGTGGGCAGCGCGGACGACTACGACGGCAAGTTCTTCCGCCCGTACCAGGACTACCGGGCGCCGATCTACGCGATACCCGGCAACCACGACTGGTACGAGGACCTCGGCGCCTTCATGCGCGTCTTCTGCGGCGGCGCCCCCGCCCTGCCGCCCGAGCCGAGACCGCGCCCGCTCACCCGGGCCTGGCTGCGCTCGCTGCTGTGGCACCGGCCGCGCGCGCGGGACGGCGCCCGCCTCGACGAGGCACGCAAGCTGCGCTCGGACGCGGCCCAGGAGGCGGTCCAGCCCGGCCCGTACTGGGCGATCGACGCCGGACCGGTCCGCATCATCGGCATCGACACGGGCCTGCTCGGCACCCTCGACGCCGAACAGGGCGCCTGGCTGCGCGAGGTCTCCCGCGACCCGCGCCCCAAGATCCTTGTCACGGGCTCCCCGCTGTACGTGGACGGTGAGCACCACCCCTGCGCCATCGAAGGCGGCGGCACGGTCGACGACATCGTCCGCGACCCCGCGCACCGCTACGTGGCGGCGATCGGCGGCGACATCCACAACTACCAGCGCTACCCGGTCACGGTGGGCGACCGCACCATCCAGTACGTGGTCTCGGGCGGCGGCGGCGCGTTCATGCACGCCACGCACACCATCCCGCGCGTCGACGTGGGACACGTGACCGAGGCGGACTTCCGCTGCTACCCCCTGCGCGGCGACTCCCTCGCCTTCTACAGCGGGCTCTACGGCCGCCGGCTGCGCCTGCGCCGCTTCTTCACGCTCACCGAGGCGGAGGCTGCCGCGGTGATCGCCGAGCGACTCGGCATCCCGCTGACCCGGTCCCAGCGGGAGACGGTCCGGATCACCCGGCGCACCCGGCTGGTGGCGAGCCTGCTGGGCGCGGGCCGTCGCCCGGACCGCGGCGCCCGCTTCCGCCTCCCGGTGCGCAAGATCTACACCTCCCTGTTCTCGCCCAGCTCGGCCACCTACAGCCCGCCGTTCTTCAAGTGCTTCCTGCGCGTGGACGTGACACCCGAGTCGATCCGGCTGCGCTGCTACGCGGCGACGGGCAACCGGGCCCACGAGATCGAGCCACCGGTCGAGGACGAGGTCACGATCCCCCTCGCCTGAGGCGGCTCTCGCGCGGAGAAGGGAACACCACGGGCGGGCCCGCGGTTGCCACCGACAACCTTGTTGAACTTTGGAGGACTCCATGGCGCCGGCCTCACGACCGCTGTGCAAGCTGGGCTTCCTGACCATCGGACTGTTCGACGAGCGGGATCCCCGCACGGGCCATGAGTCCACGCTCGACCTCATCGAACTGGGTGAGCGGCTCGGCTTCGACAGCGCCTGGGTCCGCCACCGCCACCTCCAGTACGGCGTCTCCTCCCCCGTCGCCCTGCTCGCGGCGGCGACCCAGCGCACCCGGCGCATCGAACTGGGCACCGCGGTCATCCCCCTGGGCTGGGAGAACCCGCTGCGTCTGGCGGAGGACCTGGCGACCGTCGACATCCTCTCCGGCGGCCGCCTCAACCCGGGCGTCAGCGTGGGCCCGCCGATGCACTACGACCGGGTGAAGGACGCCCTCTACCCGGACACGGCCGACCACGAGGACTTCAGTCACGAACGGGTGCGCCGTCTGCTGGACCTCGTGCGCGGTGAACCGGCCACGCAGTTCAGCGGCACCGAGGGCTTCGAGGTCTTCTCGGACCGGGTCCAGCCGCACTCCCCCGGCCTCGGCGGCCGCCTGTGGTACGGCGGCGGCAGCCTCGGCTCGGCCCGGTGGGCGGGCGAGCACGGCATGAACCTGCTCACCAGCAGCGTGGTCAAAGCGGAGGAGTCGCAGGACTTCGCGCGGATCCAGCTCTCCCACATCCGCGCCTTCCGGGACGCCCACCCCGACGGCGACCGGGCCCGCGTCTCACAGGGCCTGGTGGTCGTCCCCACCGACTCCGCGACTCGGGAACAGCGCGCCCGGTACGAGGAGTACGCGGCCCGACGCACCCCGCGCACCACCTCACCGCAGGGCCCGGCCCGGCTGATGTTCGCCCCCGACATCGTCGGCACAAGCGCGGAGATCGCCGAACGCCTCCACGCGCACGCGGCGTTCCGCGAGGTGGACGAGGTCGCGTTCGCCCTCCCCTTCACCTTCGAGCACGAGGACTACGTCCAGATCCTCACGGACATGGCCACGAAGCTGGGTCCGAAACTGGGGTGGCGGCCGGCCCCCTGAACGACAGCCGCGGTCAGCGCGCGGTACGGTCGAACTCCTCGTCCAGGGACAGGGCCGCCTCGATCAGCGCCAGATGCGTGAACGCCTGTGGGAAGTTCCCCAGTTGCTCTCCCGTCGGACCGATCTCCTCGCCGAACAGGCCGACATGGTTGGCGTAGGTGAGCATCTTGTCGAAGGCGTAGCGGGCTTGGCCGAGACGGTCGGCGTGGGCGAGGGCGTCGACATACAGGAAGCTGCACAAGGAGAAGGTCCCCTCGCTGCCGCGCAGGCCGTCCGGCGAGGCGGCCGGGTCGTAGCGGTAGACCAGGCTGTCGGAGACCAGTTCGCCGTCCATGGCGTCGAGCGTGGACAGCCAGCGCGGGTCCCGGGGCGTGATGAAGCCGACCGTCGGCATGAGCAGCAGCGACGCGTCGAGCACCTCGCTTCCGTAGTGCTGTACGAACGCCTGCCGCCGGGGGCTCCAGCCGCGTTCCATGATCTGGTCGAGGATGGCGTCCCGGGCAGTGGTCCAGGCGGTCAGGTCGGCGGGGCGGGCCAGCTCGTGGGCGACGCGGATGCCGCGGTCGAACGCGGCCCAGCACATCAGACGGCTGTAGGTGAAGTCCTGCCGGCCGCCGCGCGTCTCCCAGATGCCCTCGTCCGGGCGGTCCCAGTGGTCCACCAGCCAGTCGAGCAACCGCGACAGGCCGCGCCAGCCGTCGTAGTGCAGGTAGTGCGCGAGGTCGTGGGTGCCGGTGAGGGCGTAGACGGCCTCGCCGTAGATGTCGAGCTGGAGCTGGCCGGCGGCGCCGTTGCCGATCCGAACGGGCGCGGACCCGCGGTAGCCCTCCAGATGGTCGAGGGTCTCCTCGCCGAGGTGCGGGTCGCCGTCGACGCGGTACATGATCTGCAACGGCTCACCCGTCACCGTACGGCGCTGACGCATCCGGTCGGCGATCCAGAGGCGGAAGGCGTGGGCCTCCTCCACGAAGCCGAGACCGAACAGGGCGCGCAGGGACAGGGAAGCGTCCCGCACCCAGGTGTAGCGGTAGTCCCAGTTGCGCTCTCCGCCGATCTGCTCGGGCAGACCCGCCGTCGCGGCCGCGACGGGGGCACCGGTGGGGGCGTAGGTGAGCAGCTTGAGCGTGATCGCCGACCGGTTGACCGTCTCCCTCCAGCGACCCCGGTACCGGCTGCGCGCCACCCAGCGGTACCAGAAGGCGCAGGTCTCCTCGAACTCGGCGCGAAGGCTGTCGTACGTCGGTCTCTGCGGCCTCTCGCCGCCGGTCGCGCACACCGTCAGCACCGCGCCCGCCATCTGCCCCTGCTTCAGGTCCACGGTGGCCACGACGTCCTCGCCGTCCCTTTCGAGGACCACGGCCCCCGCGCCTTGGAGGTGGACGTCGGTGCCCGGTCCGCTGAAGTGCGCGGTGCCGTCGAGGAGATCGAGACGATGGCCGGCGCGGGCGTAGTCGAAGCGGGGGCGGCAGGAGAGGGCGAAGCGGATCCGGCCGCGGGTCACCCGCATGGCCCGCACCAGACGGTGCCGGTCCGTGGCCGTCTCCGGGCGGTTCACGGGCATGAAGTCGACCACCTCACCGACGCCGTCGGCGCTGAGGAAACGGGTGATGAGCACGGCGGTGTCGGCCAGGTACAACTGCCGCGTGGTCACCTCCGCGCCCTCCACGGTGATCGCGAAATGGCCGCCGCGATCGTGGTCGAGCAGCGCCGCGAACAGGCTGGGCGAGTCGAACCGTGGGGCGCAGAACCAGTTGATCACGCCGTCGGACGAGACGAGCGCCGCGGTCTGGAGGTCGCCGACCATTCCGTGGTCCTCGATGGGCGGGTAGCGCCGCATGATGATCGGTTCCTTCCGGTCACTGCCCGCCTGTGCGGTTCCGGGGGATGGAGGCGATGAGCGGCCGCGCTCACGGGGTGACGACGGCGAAGTCCGGATCCGGTGCGCCCAAGGGGCCGAGCGGTTCGGAAAGTGCCCGCGCCGAGGCCGACTCGCGCGGCGTCCTGGTCGCCGCGGACCCGGCCGACCTGCCGGCTCGCGACGACATCAAGGCGACAGGGGACGCCGGGAGACCCGGGCGGCTTCCGGCCGCGCCGACTTGGCCTCGGTGCTCTCGGGCATACCGCTCCCTCGCTGACGACGTCGATGGCCGACGAACCGGCGGACCCGGCCAGTGCCACCCTGACGCGCACCACCCGGCGCCACGACCGGTGCAGGCCGTACGAGGGAACGCCGGTCCGGGGCACGCACTCGGCCTTCCCCGGACAGCCGACGACGGCTCGCTCCTCCCCGGGCCTCGGCGGACACGCGGGTCGGGTCGAGGTCCGACCGGCACGGGCTCGGGGCGGCGGGTGGGTAAAGGGTCCTACGGGTGACTCACGCCGCCCCGTCAGCCCCATAGCCCATCCCCGATCAGCCCAGCACCGCTCGCCCCGGCGGTCGTGGAGCGCCTTGACTGGCAGGTGGGTGTCGTGGGCGGCATGGCGTTCGAGCGGGAGGCGGCATGGCGTGGACGACGCGGCTGGCGCGCTGGCGCGCCGGTGCCGAACGGCGCTTCCCCGTCCTGACCGCGCTGACCGGCCGGTTGTTGTCGGTGAACCTGCTGGACGCCGCGACCCGGCTCGCGGCGCAGGCGTTCCTGGCCGCGGTGCCGCTGCTGTTCACCATCGCCGCCTTCGCCCCGCACAGCGTCCGCGACCAGCTCCAGGATTCCCTGCGCGCCATGTTCGGCCTGACCGGCCGGGCGAACGCGGAGCTGGATCAGGTGCTGGGCCAGTCCGACGACGATCTCGTGCGGGAGACCAGCGGCGTCGTCGGCCTGCTGGTGGCCCTGATCTCCGCCACCAGCTTCAGCCGGGTCATGACCCGGATCTGCGAGCGTGCCTGGCGGCTGCCCAGAGCGGGCACCAGGATCGCCGCCTGGCGCTGGCTGGTGTGGCTTGTCGTCATGGTGCTGGTCGTCCTGCTGCAGGGCCCGGTCCGCAACGGCTTCGGCGTCGGCCTGTGGCTGGGCACCGTCATGTTCTTCCTGGTCAGCACCGGCGTCTGGCTCTGGACTCAGCACCTGCTCCTGGCCGGGCGCATCCCCTGGCTGTCCCTGCTACCCGGCGCGCTCCTGGCCGCGGGCGCCACCAGCGCCCTCGCCCTGACCGCCCGGCTCTACATCCCCAACGCCCTCAACCGCGCCCTGTCCGAGTACGGCTCCCTCGGCCTGGTCCTGACGATGTTCTCCTGGCTGATCGTCGTCTGCGCGGCGGTCACCCTGGCGGTCACGATCGGCGCGGTGCTGGTGCAGGAGGGCTCGGTCGACCTGTCCCGGAGACCTCCTGACCCTCCATGAGCTGCTCGATCGCGGACAGGATCCCCTCCAGGGCGCCGGGCTCGGCGGCGAGGGAGGCCAGCGAGACGGAGGGCCAGGCGTTGTAGCCCTTGGCGGGCAGCGCGTCCAGGCGTTCCGCGAGGCCCGGGACCCTCGGCAGGGCGGCGGCGAAGGCCGCCGCCCGGTCCGCGCCGAGGTGATGGCTGATCGAACCGAAGGCGAAGGCGAGGTCGTCCCGCACCGGGTCGTCCTGCAACGACAGGTTCCAGACCGGAACCGCCCGCCCGGAGACCGGGTAATAGACCGATGTACTGCGGTACTTGGCCGTTCCACCCTCCGGTCGGCCCTTCGCCGCCGCGTGGTCGAGCAGGGCGGTGGCGATCCGCCGTACCTCCGGGTCGGGGCGGGAGCGGATCGTCTCGTCCATGTCGGCCCGCGTGGTCCGCTGCGCGGTACGGCGGCCGGAAGGGGACTTCGCCGCCGTGGCGACCTCGCCGTGGATGCGCGGGACGAGCACCCTCAGGTCTCCGCCACCGCGGTACTGGGTCAGCTCGACGGCGTAGACGTCGGTCTGCCGCATCTGCCGGTTCAGGAACTCCACGATCGCCCGCAGCTCCAGCGGGATCCGGTCGGCGACGAACAACAGCCGCATCTGCCCGGCGGCCAGCCGTTCCTCGACCGACGCCCAGAACTCCTCCGCCGACCGATCGCCGAGGAGTTCCGCGTACGCCTCCTCCAGCGGTCGCCCGTCCTTGGCACAGGTGTCCTCGAAGGACCGTCGCAGCAGCGGGGCGGGCCAGTAGCGGGCGGCGTTCGCCGCGTAGTCCAGCATCTGCCCGACCACCTCGCGCCGGATCCGGGTGTCCGTGGCCCGCTTGACCTCCACCAGGGTAGGCACGCCGTCGGCGTCGACGAAGAGATGGTCCAGCCAGTACGCCGCCCCGCCCTCGGTGTCCGTCGGCACCCCCATCTCACGGGCCACCAGCACCAGCCGCAACGGCCGGCCGTCGGCCAATGACCCGAAGTCCAGCACCCGAGGGTGGCGGGCGAGCAGCTCCTGGAACTCCGCCTCGGTCGCGAACCCGGCGAGCTCCAGCGCCCGCAGCTCCTCCCCCAGAACGAACACCGGCTGATCCGTCATGTGCTCCAGCCCCCTCGATCCGGCGCCGTAGAGCGTACTCAGGCGACGCGAGGCGCGTCCGGCTGACGGTGCGTATTCACACCACGGGGTCCGGAGTACGGCGGCACGGCCCTGAAGTGGAAGGCGTTCTTGTTGAGGGAGTTGAGGGCTATCAACTGTTGCGCGTTCTATCAGTGATTCTCAGCCTTTATCTGCTGCTATGTCAGTTGTGTGAAGCTTTCCGAGTGGGCGGCGCGTAACGGTGTGCACTATCAGACCGCGTGGACGTGGGCGAAGGAGGGCCGTATGCCGGTCCCGGTCCGTCAAACGCCGTCGGGGACGTGGCTGGTCGACGAGCCCGCCGTTCAGCCGTCCGGCCGGGTGGTGGCGTACTGCCGGGTCTCGTCGGCAGACCAGAGAGCTGACCTTGACCGGCAGGTTGCGCGGGTGGTCCAGGGAGCCACTGGGCTCGGCCTGTTGGTCGCCGAGGTTGTGACCGAGGTCGGTTCGGGAGTGAACGGGCGGCGGCGCAAGCTGCACCGGGTGCTGTCCGACCCGCAGGCGGCGGTGATCGTGGTCGAGCATCGTGACCGGCTGGCCCGGTTCGGTGTCGAGCACCTTGAGGCGGTCCTCTCGGCCTCAGGGCGGCGGCTGGTCGTCCTCGGCCCCGCCGAGACCACCACCGACGACCTGGTGTCTGACATCGCGGAAGTCCTCACCTCGATGTGCGCGCGGCTGCGGGCAGGTGGCGCAACCCTGCCGTACCAGCGGCTTTGGCGATGTGACGGACCTTCCGGGCCGAAACGCCTGGAAGGCTGAGAGTCACTGAGGCTCTCAGCAACGGAACCGCTTCGGCTCGTTGGGCGAAGGACAGGTGAAAGCCCAAGTATTCGAGCATCGTCCCCTGGACGAGAGGAGCCCCGTTGACTCCCTCCCCCTCCTGAAGGAGGGGGATTCCTACGGCTCGCGCCGTAGGGGTTTCTGCTTCGTTGCCGACTGCCCGCCCGGAGTGCTCCGTTGAGGCCTTACACCGGCTCCACAGACAGATGCCGTCAGCCCGACGGCCAGAATGTTCTTCGCCGCGTTCACGTCCCGGTCGTGGGTCGTCGCGCAGCCGTCGCACGTCCACACGCGGACGTTCAACGGCATCCTTCCCTGCAAGGCGCC